>JAJDDU010000001.1 GCA_029260155.1 Phycisphaerae bacterium
TTCGCAGGTTCGAATCCTGCCGCGCCCAATTTAGTGCAGCCCCGTTCCGCAACCGCGGCCGCCGAAGTCGCGTTCGAGCAATGCGCGGGACGGATTCGACGATGGTGAGGTGCGGGTAATGGCCGGGCGACTAGCAAACCGTGTCGAGTCTCTCCAACAGTCGGATATTCGCCGTTTTTCTGCTTGGTGTGCACGTATCGGAGGGGTGAACCTCTCGCAGGGAGTTTGCGACCAGCCAGCCCCCGAGGCCGTCAAGGCCGCGGCGAAATCCGCGATCGACGACGATCAGGCGGTGTACACCCACATGCGAGGTATCGCGCCGCTGCGCGAGGCCATCGCTGCGAAAGTGGAACGATTCAACGGGATCAAGGCCGATCCCGAGACCGAGATAGCAGTCGGCGTGGGGACGGCTGCAGTGTTTTCGTCCGTGGTCCTTTCACTTATGGACCCCGGTGACGAGGCCATTGTGTTCTCGCCGTACTACAGCTACCACGTGAATCTCCTCAAACTCCTCGGCAACGAAGTTCGCTTTGTCGACACCCGTCCCCCGGATTGGCGGTACACATCAGACGAATTGGCGGCTGCGTTCAGCGAGCGGACCAGAATCATCCTCGTTAACACACCCGCGAACCCAAGCGGGAAGGTGTTCCACCGGGAGGAGTTGCTGGAGATCGTCGCGCTGGCCAAAAAACACAATGTTTGGATCGTGACCGACGAGATCTACGAGTACATCACATACGGCCAGCCGCACGTCAGCATCGGGAGCTTTCCCGACGCAGCCGATCGAACGGTTACCATCAGCGGGGCATCCAAGACCTACGCGGTGACCGGCTGGCGCGTTGGATACGCGGTCGCACCGGCAACCTTGTGCGATAAGATAGGCGTGGTCAGTGACCATCTCACAATCTGCGCACCCGCACCTCTGCAACACGGCATCGTCGCCGGCATGAAACTGCCCGACAGTTACTACGAGGAGATGGCTCGGGACTACGGGGTCAAGCGCGACATGCTGGCTGACACCTTACGGTCGATTGGGTTCGACCCTTACGTTCCCGAGGGCAGTTACTACATGCTGGCCGGTTTCGAGCCCGGGCGGTTTCGCGACGCAACGCACGCCACCGAGACGATCCTCGAGGAGGTCGGTGTGGCCACCGTGCCGGGTTCAGCGTTCTACCGCGATCCGAAAGACGGCGCGCACCAGCTGCGGTTTTGCTACGCCAAGAAAATGGCCGACCTTGAAGAAGGTTGCGCGCGACTGCGAAAGCTCGGCAACCAAGCAACTCGGGCTTCATAGGGCCTCCATGCCGCCACCGAAATCGCAGGATTCTTGGTCAATCAGCTGAACTTCTGGCAATGATCACATCCCTGCTTGATGCGGCGGCAATGTGTCGGAACACCTCTGGCAGAGTGACCGGAACCAATCGGCAACGGGCTGTGTGGATGCGGCATCCCTGCTGCTCGTGCTGATAATGCGTTTGCCGGAATCCAGAGCGTGAATATCCGCGGCTGCCGCATCGAAGTCGAAACCCGATACATCGAGTAGGTCGTGCTTGCTGATGACCACCAGGTCGGCGACTGTAAATAGGTACGGGTATTTGGCCGGCTTGTCGTCGCCCTCCGCGACGCTCAGGACGGCCAGTCTCGCACGCTCTCCGAGATCAAAGTTGACCGGGCAAATGGGGTTCCCCACGTTTTCTATCAGGATCAAATCGAGCTCTGACGTCGGGAGGCGTTGGACTCCTTGCTGGACCAGTGCGGCGGTGAGATGGCAGCCGCCTTCGGTCAGCAGTTGAACGACGGGAACGTTTAAGGCCGCAATGCGTTCCGCGTCCCTCGTTGTGGCCAAGTCACCTTCGAGAACCGCGACACGCGTGTCACGCGCGAGTTGCGGGATTGTGCATTCGAGCAGGGTGGTCTTTCCGCTGCCGGCGCCGCCCATGATGTTGACCACGGCGATCCCACGTTGCTGGAAGAGGGCACGGTTCTCAGCTGCGGCTTTGTCGTTCTTTGCGACCAGACTCTTGTTGAGAACATCGATTCTCATCGTCCACCTCCACGTCTATTGACGTCAATTCCAACTCATCGCCGCCCGTCAGCGACACGCGCGACTCCCCGCATCGCGGGCAGTCGAAGCGCCATGACTCGACATCTGTTCCGACGCCGCACGCGTGACAGTCGATCCGGATCCCCGTGTACGATACGTCGAGCGCGGCCCCAGCCGCGATGGTTCCGGCGGCGGCGATTTCGAATGCATCCCGAAGGAGTTGATCGTCCACTTGCCGGAGTCGGCCTATACGGCAGCGAACGGTGTCGATGCGGCCGGCCCCGTGCTTGCGCGCCTCGGAGAGGGTGGCATCGACGAGTGCGGTGGCCAACGACAACTCATGCATCGGACACAACTCGTGCTGTAAGAAGACCGCTCATTAGCAGATCCTGGGAAGCTCCTCGCCGTAAGGACGCTGCACGATTCGACGGCCACCGTGTTCTGTAACCAACTCGACGAGCGGCGGGTTGCTCGCTACGACGCGGCCGATGCGGGCGCTCCGGCGACCGGTGTCATGCTCACGCATGATGTCAACGCACCGCTCCGCGTCGGAATCGGCCACGACCAGCAGCACCTTGCCTTCGTTGGCAACGGCAAGCAGATCAAAGCCGAGCATCTCCGCCGCGGCACGTGTGTGCGGATCGCGCGGCAGCGCGAGCTCGGAGAGTTCGATGCCGAATCCGGCGCGGTCGCTGATATCGGCGAGCACGCCGGCGAGCCCGCCGCGGGTCGCGTCGCGCATGAATCGTATCGCCACGCCCGACGAAAGGAGATCACCGATCATCGCGTTCAACGGGGCGGCATCGCTCCTAAGCGTAGTTTCAAACTCAAGCCCGTCGCGTACCGACATGATCGCGATGCCGTGGTCGCCCAGATTCCCATTGATCAAGATTGCGTCACCCGGTCGAATCTGATCGAAGCCGAGGCGAGCCCGTTCATCGAGTTCAGCGACGCCGGCGGTGTTGATGAACAGGCCGTCGCCGCGGACGTTTTCGATGACTTTCGTATCACCGGTCACGATTTCCACGGACGCTTCTCGTGCGGCTTTGGCGATGGAATCGAGAATCCGATCCAGCCGATCGAGCCTGAATCCCTCCTCGATGATCAAGCCGAGGCTCAGGCCGATGGGGCGCCCGCCCATGACGGCTAGGTCGTTCACCGTGCCGCAGACCGCGAGTCGGCCGATGTCGCCGCCGGGGAACTCAAGCGGTTGTACGACGTACGAGTCGGTTGTCATCACGATGTGCTTGCCGTTGCATGGCAACACGGCGCCGTCGGTCAGGGCGTTGAGCGTCTGATTGCCGAGGGCGCTAACGATGTGGTCTGAGATCAGTCGGCCCATCATCTCGCCACCGCCGCCGTGGGCACGCACGATGACGTCGTCGTTCGGCTGTGGTTTGGCAGCAGGGTTCACGGGCCACTCTCCGACACCGGCGCCGGCGGGATTCGGCGGGGGACATTGTACTTGAACCACGCACTGCACGTTCCCTCAGTGCTGACCATGCACGGGCCATAGGGTTTCAGCGGAGTGCATGTCGTGCCAAAGAGCGTGCACGCGTCCGGCGTAACTTTGCCCTGAATGACCTGACCGCAGAGGCATGCCGGATGATCCTCGTCCTCACCGATCGTCAACTGAAAACGGCTCAACGCGTCGAAATGGCTGTACTCGGTGCGTACTGCAAGCCCGCTTTGGGGTATCACGCCGAGCGCCCGCCAGGGCGCGTCCGCCACTTCGAAGACGCTGTCCACGAGACGCTGGGCAACGCGGTTGCCTTTGGGTGTGACGGCCGTCGGATAGGCGTTCTTGAGTTTCGACTCGGTGCGCTCGATCTGGTTCATCAGCCGCGCGAGCCCGTCGAGAATGCTCGGTGGTTCAAAACCGGCAATCACGCATGGGATGTTGTATCGATCGACGATCGTGCGATAGGCGTCCGATCCGATGATCACGCTGACATGCCCGGGGCAGAGGAACCCGTCCAGTTGTACATCGTCGTCTTCCAGCAACGTGCTCATCGCTGGAATCACAAGCTTGTGCACCGCAAGCACGGAGAAGTTCTCAACCCCTTCACGTTCTGCTTCGAGAATGACCGCAGCGGTCGCCGGAGTCGTTGTCTCGAATCCGACAGCGATCATTACGACTTCGTTCGCGGGTGACGATCGAGCGACGGCGAGCGCGGCGCGCGACGAACCGACGACGCGGATGTCGGCGCCCTCGGCGCGCTGCCGCTCCAGGCTTCCCACGCGACCGGGAACACGCATCATGTCGCCGTAGGTGCACACAATGACGCCTTCGCGGCAGGCCAACTCGATTGCGGCGTCGATATCCCGCTGCGCAGTGACGCACACCGGACACCCGGGGCCGCTCACGAGCCCGACGTTGGCAGGTAGCAACGACCGGATGCCGCTGCGAAAAATCGAGACGGTGTGGGTCCCGCAGACCTCCATCAACCGAACGGGGCGCCCGATGGACCGCGCGGCGGCCGCAATGTCGTCAATGCGCCGGGCCGTGGCGATATCCATGTACGTCCTCCGAATCGGCAGAATCAGTGGTTCCGGCAGCTTCAAGATATGACCATGTCTCGCGAGCCGCCGCTTCGTCGATCACGGTAATGGCGAACCCCGCGTGAACGAGGACCCAGTCGTCGGTGGACGCTTCGGGTGTAAGCAACGTGCAGATCTCCATCCGGTTGCCGTGGAAATCGACGCTGGCCGTGTCGCCCGCGACGCTGACAATCCTGCCGGGTACCGCCAAGCACATGGCTAGCCTCTCGAAGTAGAAGACCCCTTGTTTCTCGCAGTGGCCGATGCAATGACCGCCTGTCCCAGCGACAGGCCCGCATCGCCACAGGACAACTGATGATGCACGCCGACACGTACACCCTCGGCTTCCATCGCCGCCTGAAGCCCGGTGCGCACCAAGTCATTGTAGAAGCAACCGCCCGAAAGCACCACGCGATCAATGTCGCTTGCAACCACGGCCTGCATGGCTGCGGTAGCGAACATCGCCACAACGGTAGCGTGAAAACGTTCACTGATCGTGGAGGCTTCGTGTCCGCTCGTCGCGTCTCTTACGATCTGGCGAATCATCGGCCGCCAGTCGATCCGAGTCGGCGACCGGTCGTGCAAAGAGAACTCAAAGTCGTAGGGCTCGGCGGCGGTGTTCTCTCCGTGGTCTCGCGTCGCGGCGGCCTGAAGCAAGGATGCGGCTTGCCCTTCATGTTCGTTTGTCGAGCACAGCCCCGTGAGGAACGCGACCGCGTCGAATAACCGTCCCAAGCTAGACGATTGCGGCGCGTTGAGTGCGGTGTCGATCTGCCGGGAGGCGATGCTCAATTCGGTTGAATTGACGTTCTGAAGAGCGGGAAGACCGCAATCTCGCCATGTTGACTGCAACGCTTCGCGCAGCAGGGCGATGCCCGGTCGCCACGTTGATCGGGCGGCGACGTCGCCGCCTGGAAGGGCGAAGTATTCCAGATGGGCCACGCGCCGGAATGTGGTCGCGTCGCAAATCAACACCTCGCCTCCCCAGCTTCGGCCATCGGTTCCGAATCCCGATCCGTCGCACACGATCGCGACGACGGGAAGAGGCAGACCGGCGTCGACGGCACAGCTTACGGCGTGCGCGTGGTGGTGCTGGATCGCGACGCGC
>JAJDDU010000002.1 GCA_029260155.1 Phycisphaerae bacterium
TCGAACATGGCGCGGGCGACGCCGTTGCTGGGTCACGAGGGTCCGCTGGCGAGTTTGATCGCGATTGGCGATGTGCCGCTGGTTCATGCGGGCGACGATGCGCGGTTTGGGCTTCTTGCGGGGACGTTCGTGGGTCCTAACGCTCTGCTGCGATTCTATGTGTTGCACTGCGTTTTTCTGCCGGTTGTGGTGACGGTGCTGATTGCCGTTCACTTCTGGCGCATTCGCAAGGACGGCGGAGTGAGCGGGCCACTGTAGGCGCTGGGAGTGGCGTGCGTGTTCCGCGCGGGATGAATCCCGCGGCTCGCGGAGAAAACCCTGATGAGGAATTCATGACAGAGATATTGTCCGCGAGTATGAGCCTGCTTGCCGCCGGCGATTCCAACGCGATCAAAGACGCGATCAACGCGGTGTGCGCGCCGCACTGGTTCTTTTCGCTGTCGTGTGCGGGCACGGCTGTGTTCATGATCGGGTATCGCAAGCTCACCAAGCCGGGGTTTGCGTTGGCTGCGCTCTTTGCGTTCACCGCGTTCTACGCGCTGAGCGCGACTGACTCCGACTTTCGATCGATCATCTCCAAGCCGGACAACGTGCCGATTACGATGATGATCTACTCGGTCGGGTTCTTCCTGTGGCTGTCGTTTCGTCAGGCGGCGATCAACGACGAGAACATCGAGGCCGGCCGACCGCTCACAGAGGCGGGCGCGGACAACAAGGTGTTGGTGTGGCCTGACTTGGTCTACATCGAGTTGATCGCGCTGGTTCTGTGTATGGTGTTCTTGACGGTTTGGTCGGTTGTGCTTCGTGCGCCGTTGGAGCAGCCCGCCAACCCCAGCGTGATCCCGAACCCGTCGAAGGCCCCGTGGTATTTTCTCGGTTTGCAGGAGATGCTGGTCTACTTCGACCCTTGGATTGCCGGCGTGTTGCTTCCGGGCCTGATCGTCGTCGGGTTGATTGCGATTCCGTACATCGACAAGAATCCGCGCGGCAACGGTTACTATACGCTCAAGGAGCGGCCATTTGCGATTCCGATGTTCACGTTTGGGTTTGTTATTCTGTGGGTCGTGCTGATTGTATTCGGCACGTTTCTGCGCGGGCCTAACTGGAACTTCTTTGGCCCGTACGAGTTTTGGGATCCGCACCGGCCTGCTGCCTTGCTGAACATCAATCTTGCGGAGATTTTCTGGGTGCAGTGGCTGGGGCAGGGGATCCCCACTGAGGGCTGGGGCCCGCTGCCCGCATTCGTGGTGCGTGAGTCGCCAGGGATCGTCTTGCTGTCATTCTACTTCTTCATCATGCCCGGGGTCTTGCGTTATACGGTGTTCCGAAAACTGGGCGTGCAGATGGGCTTCGTGCGTTATCTGATTCTGAGTCAGTTGTTTCTCTGGATGATGTTCGTTCCGATTAAGATGGCGCTTCGCTGGACGTTGAACTTCAAGTACTTCGTGGGCATCACGGAGCTGTTTTTGAACTTCTGATGTGTGAGGGAGTTGTCAGTTTTCAGTTTTTGGTGCGGGGGCCAACTGACACCTAACAACTACCAACTAATGGACTGCTGATGCCTATATCAACTGACAATCTGTACAATATCAGTCGTTTGAATCGCTGGTTTGCCATCAGCGGTCTGGCGATGCTGGCGAGTCTGGTCTGGATGATCTGGAAGGACTACGACCGTCCTTGGCGTGGCATTCAGGACGACTACATGGTGGCACAGGCTGCACTTGCGCACCTGGATTATCTCGAAACGCAAACAGATGCGTATCAGTGGCGGGTAGACGCGGAGCAAGTGCGGGTGGACGAAGCCCGTGCGGCGGCGGCTGACCGTGCTGACGAGCGATCCGAGTTCGCGGCGTCCTTGAAACAAGCCAATGCGGAACACGACGGCATCAAGATCACGTTCGGCAACGCCGAAGCGATCGTGCAGGTCACGCGGAGTTCGTACGAAGTCACACTGAGCGAGTATGGCGCGGATGCCCCGGAGACTGGGGTCGTCAAGGATGAGCTCGATCGTCAGGAGAAGGAGGTCGTGGACCTCCGCCGCACGATGGAGCAAATCGAGGATCGCCAGCGTGCGTTCACGCGTGAGCTGAAGGACATCGACGCTTCCGTTGTCAAAGCGGAGAAGCGCCTGGGGCAGCTGGTCAAAGTTTCGACCGACGCGGGGAGGAAGGAACGGCAGTATTCCGATGTTCTGATCAAGGGCATTATCAACGCACCGTTGCTCGATTTCACGGCGCCGAGGGGTACGCCGTCGCGGCAGGAGGTTCGCCAGGTACTTTTGCCCGGCGTGCATCAAGAGCTCAACTATCTTCGCACGTACACCACGGACCGATGCACCACATGCCACGTCGCCATCGACGACCGCGCTTTCTCTCGCGACGTTCTGGCCCGCAGGTTCGAGCGGGCGCTGCCTGCGATGAACGAGTGCATACAGCGAACCGGTCTGCCGCAGCCCACCTCCGACGAAGTGGCTGAGCTGTTGCAATTGAGTGAAGACGAGTCGCGGGCATTGGTTCAGCTGCAGGAATCCGCGCCGGAGTTCGCGCCGTTGGGTTGCCCACCACCGGAGCTGTCGGGCGACGAAGTTCCCGATCTTAAGGCCGGCGCCGTGACAGCGTTTTGGGATTATCTCAGTGACGATCAGCAGGATCGTTACTTCGATCGCATGCTCGCGTTGGTCAATACGTACCTCGACCTGAGCGGGCGCAAGCAAGTTAGGCTTGGTCAGCCGCTGCTCGCCCACCCCAACCTGGATCTGTTTGTACACGTCGACTCAGCCCACCCTCGGGTCAAACTGGGTTGCACGGTTTGTCACGAGGGCAATCCCCAGGAGACGGACTTCGTACAGGCGGCGCACACGCCTGTCGATCACCATCAGGAGCAGGAGTGGAAAGAGAAGTACTACGTCACCGCAGCCCTCGTGCCCAACATCACGTTCGAGACGGTCGAGCACTACTGGGACCGCTCGATGCATCTGCCGCAGTACTCGGAGGCAGGCTGCGCCAAGTGTCACAGTCGAATCGCCGACATTCTCGAATTCCAGGGCGAGTCGCAGGCTCAGAAGCTTAACCTCGGCCGCGATTTGTTCACGCGCGTCGGGTGCATCAACTGTCACAATGTCGAAGATCTCGGTGCGCAACCTAGGGTCGGCCCTGACCTGACTCGCATCGCGTCAAAGATTCCGAAGGACTTCGCCGAGCCCTGGATTTACCACCCGAAGCGTTTCAGGCCGTCGACGTGGATGCCGCACCTCTTCCTGCAGGAGAACAACGGGGCGGGCAGTGACAACGAATTCGATCCCAATCCCGTTCTGCGCACGGAATCAGAAGTGGCTGCGATCGCCTTTTACTTGTTCGCGCTTTCGGACGCATGGGAGCCGCAGGCGATCCCTGATGGGTTGAGCGGCGACGCCGGACGTGGCCAAGAACTCTTCAAGGAAGTCGGTTGCCTCGCCTGCCACGCCAACGTCAAGGAGTTTGGCCAAGACATGATCGTGTCGGACATGGTGATGTCGGGTCGATCGGAGCGTGTGTCCGACGCCCTTTTCGACGAGATGCGCTACACCGATCGCGTCAACTATCTGATGGAACACCTTCCGTCCGACCGAGACACTGTCTTCGCCCCGGAGTCCATTGGCGATCAACCGATGTTCACGCGGTTTGCGCCGGAGTTGTCGGCGATCGGTTCGAAAGTATCACGTGCTTGGTTGTTCGGTTGGTTGAAGGATCCGAAGTCCTACCTCCCCGAGACCAGAATGCCGTCGATGCGGCTGACGGATCAGGAAGCGGTCGATATTGTCGAGTACCTGCTGACTTTGCGATCGAACGAGACGTTTGAATCCGGCCAATTCCCGGACGACGATGCACACCGTGAGATGACCGACGGACTGGTGTTCCAAATCATCAGCGGGCAGAGCTCGGCCGCGCGTACGCGTATGGTCATGGCGGATGAGGGCGGTGAGTTGACCGCCACGCTGGTCAACACGCTGAAGGCGTATTGGGACGAGGATACGGCACGCTCGAAACTGAGCGGTATGAACGCCGCCGAAAAGCGCAAGTTGTTCTTGGGCAACAAGATGATCGCTCACTACGGGTGCTACGCCTGTCATACGATCGGCGGGTTCGAGACTTCGCCTCCGCCGGGGACCGACCTGTCCACTTGGGCGGAGAAACCGCTTTCGCAGTTGGACTTCGCGTTTTTCGACGTCGCTCACGACCATCTTCGAGAGGCCAAGCCGGAGGTCTTCGGTCACGTGTATCGGCCTGAAGACGCGGATTTGATCTACTGGTCCCGCGGCGAGAACCCCGAGGAGCGTGTCACTCACACGCACGGCGGATTCGCTTGGCACAAAATGATGAACCCGCGTTTCTGGGATCGTGAGAAGATCAAACGTCCGTACGACAAGCTCAAGATGCCCAACTTCTACTTCACCGAGCAGCAAGCCGACGCGCTGGTGACCTATCTTCTGTCCCGTCGGGAGGCCCGCGTTGATCCCGAGCTGACGGTGAAATATGACTCGACGCTCAAGGGGGCGATCGCCGAAGGGCGGAATCTCACGCGTTCTCTCAACTGCGTTGGGTGTCACAAGATCGAGGGCAATGTGGCCACGGTCCATCAGTACTTCGAGCAGACGGTCGGAGGTGAGACTTCCTTTGACGAGGTGAACGCTCCGCCTTGGCTTCGCGGTGAGGGCGCGAAGGCCAGATACCCTTGGCTGTACACGTTCTTCAATCAGGTGGAAACACTGCGTCCGTGGCTGAAGATTCGCATGCCCAGTTTTGGTCTGACTGAGGAGGAAACGACAACGCTGGTCAAGTACTTTGCGGGGATCAGCGGGCAGGAGTCGGCGACGCTTCGCGTTCACCTAGCGAGCATCGAGAAATACTTGAAGGGTGTTCACGAGAAGATTGCGGTCGACGGTCCGGACGCTGCGCCGGACCCCGAGACTTGGTTTGTGTCGGACGCGTTGCGCGACACGGCGGATTATCTCGCATCGTACACGGTCAAGAACCGTCAAGTCCTCATTTATGACGTGGACCCTGCTGAAAACACGGTCGACGATTTGAAAACCGGCTACACCGACGTGTTGTCGAACTCCCGGTTTACGGCTCATTTATTTGACGTGAAGTTTCCGTTCGCCGAGCAGGACAGGCCGTTGGTGGGCGAGGAGCGCTTCAAGCTTGGTGAGGAGTTCTTCTTTGAACTGAAGTGCCTCGCTTGTCACGTGCTGGGCGATCCGCTGATGGAGGGATCCAACGCGAATCCGAGCGCGCCCAACCTTGCGATGGTCCACAGTCGTTTGCGTCAGGAGTGGGTGTATCGGTGGCTTCAGGAGCCCGGTTCGATTCAGCCGGGTACTAAGATGCCGCAGTGGTTCGCGGGGGGTGCGAGTGCGTTTTTGAGCTACGGCGATGCGGACCGCGCTGCGCTCGAGGCCAAGTACGGCCAAACCGGCGAAGAACAGATGCAGTTGCTGATGGACTACATGTACAATGCCGGCGTCAAGAACGTCACGGCGCTTCAGCCGGGCGGCTTGTCCGCGGCGGGCGATGAAGCCGGCGACGATGACGAAGAAGAGGACGAGGACGAGGAAGAAGAAGAGGAAGAGGAAGAGTAACGTCATGGCGAGCGAGGCGGAGCATTTTGCCACCGGTCGGCGAGATTCCTCGCTGCGCTCGGAATGACGAGGGGGGCTCGGGTTGACGAGGATTAATACTACGCGTTTGGGGCAGTATGCCTTGAGCGCTGGCCGCACGCGCCGGGGAATCGGCGATTGGGTGTCAAGGCAATGGAGATTTTCTGATGAAGTGTAACGTAAAGACAACGGCGACGGTGATGTTCGCCGTGCTGATGGTCGCCAGCATGGTGATGGCGGAAGGTGCGTCGGTCAATGTGACGGTCAAGTGGGACGGCAAGCCCTACAAGCCCAAAACCATGAAGAACATGAACAAGGAGTGTACCGGGTTTCACGACGGCAAGCCGCCCCGCAAAGCGGCCATCAAGACCAACGACAACGGCACGCTGAACAACGTCTTTGTCTACGTGAAGAACGCGCCCAAGGGCGACTATTCGATGCCCGCGGAAGCCGCGGAGCTCGATCAAAAGGGCTGCGTCTACCATCCGCGCGTGCAGGGTGTTCGCGTCGGGCAGGAATTGAAAATCCGCAACAGCGATCCGACGGCGCACAACGTGCACTTCAGGCCCAAGAAGAACAAAGAATTCAACAAGAGTCAGCCCAAGAAAGACTTGATCAATACGTTGGTGTTCAAGCGGGCTGAAATCATGGTGCCGGTTAAGTGTGACGTTCATCCCTGGATGGTGGCCTACGTGGGTGTAATGGACAATCCGTTTTTCGGCACGACCCGCGATGAGGGCACGGTGAAAATCGAAGGCTTGCCCGGCGGCACTTACACGCTTGTTGCGTGGCATGAGAAGTATGGCGAGAAGACGACGGAGGTTACGGTCGCGACAGATGAATCCAAGGATGCGGACTTCACGTACTCGCGAGCGGATAAGAAAAAGAAGAAGTAGGCACGCGCTCCTTCGTCCGGTGAATCCATGAGCATCGAAACGCCACGATCATCAGCAGGAATCGCACTTCACCGCGTTGCGGTGTTGGGGGCGGTGTGTACGTTGGGGCTGGTGTTTCTCGGCGGCTCGGTGACCAGCAACGATGCTGGAATGGCTGTTCCTGATTGGCCGCAGACGTTCGGGGAGAACATGTTTCTCTACCCGCCGAGCAAGTGGGTCGGCGATGTGTTCTTCGAGCACACGCACCGATTGTTGGGCGCGACCGTTGGCCTTGTGATGATCGTTCTGGCGGTTTGGACGCAATGGCGCGAGCCGCGGGCCTCTGTTCGTCGGCTTGGTTGGGTGCTGTTGGTGGCGGTCATCGCGCAAGGCGTGATGGGGGGGCTGCGCGTGACGGAGAACAACGTTCCGCTTGCGATCGCGCACGGCTGCTTCGCGCAGTTGTTCTTTAGTGCGACGGTCTGCATGGTCATCGTGACCTCTGCCCGCTGGCACGACACACGCACGGTGGACGCGGGTGCCGCCCGGGGGCTCAAGACGTTTTGCGTCGTCGCGAACGTGACAGTTTTTTGCCAGTTGGTCCTCGGGGCAATCTACAGGCATCTGGGGCACGGTCTGCTGTACCATATCATCGGCGCGATTGCGGTGATCACCGTTTTGTGTGTTTTGCTGATGTGGCTGACCGGGGCATTCGCCGGTCAGCCGCTGCTGTCGCGGCTGGCCAGCACGATCGGTGCGCTTTTGACCGTGCAGTTGGCGTTTGGGTTGGGTGCGTTCGTGGCGACGATGTCGTACGACGCTTCTCGACCGGCGACGTTTTGGGAGTGGTTCACGCCGTCTGCGCACGTTGCCGTGGGGGCATCGATTTTGGCGTTTTCGGTGGGGCTAACGCTTAGCGTCCATCGGGTGCTTGGCAGGCCGGCGATCGATGTCGGCGATGTCGTCGAGGTGGAAGTGGTGGTGGCATGAGCGCGGTTGCGGTGAACACCCAAGTGTTGGCGTCGGATCGCGTTGCTGATTACATAGCGCTGATCAAGCCGCGGGTCACGAGCATGGTCTCCGCCGCGACCGTGGTGGGGTTCTATCTCGCTCAATCCGGTCCGCTTACCGGGAACGCGGTGGTGCACTTGATTTCGTCTGCGGTCGGGATGTGCTTTCTGGTGGGCGGTGCCAACGCGATGAACCAGGTGCTTGAGCGGCGGTACGATGCCCGTATGTTGAGAACGGCGGATCGACCGCTGGCGGCTGGGCGGGTGGCAGTCCGCGCTGCGGTGCCGTTTGCGATGGGCCTGTCGCTGTTCGGGCTGTTGCTGCTTGCGGTCTTGGTCGATTGGACGACGACGGGGCTGGCGTTTCTGGCATGGGTATCCTACGTGTTGGCCTATACACCCCTGAAGCGCCTCGCGCCCGCAGCGATTCTGGTCGGTGCGATACCGGGCGCCCTGCCGCCGGTGATCGGGTGGGCGGCGGCCGGCCCGCTGGATGCGCGCGCTCTGGTGCCGTTCGCTATCATGTATGTCTGGCAGTTGCCACATTTCCTGGCCATCGCCTGGCTGCACCGCGACGATTACGCCCAAGCCGGCTACCGCATGCTGCCGGTGGTCAAGCCCGACGGTCGACGGACGTTTGTCGAGATGATTCTCTATTCGGTGTTGCTAATTCCCGTCAGCCTCTTGCCCACGGTGGTGGGGATGGCCGGTATGGTCTATTACTTTGGGGCATCTGTGTTGGGGTGTGCTTTTCTGGTCATGGGTATCGAGTTGGCGCGCTTGCGTACCCGTCGCAGCGCCCTACGTCACCTGCTGGGTTCACTCGCCTATCTCACGCTCCTATTCGTTCTGATGTCGGTGGACAAGATCCCGTCGTAGCGGTCGATCGGGCTTACCGAACGAATTCACTGACGAGCTGATCGAAGGCATCCGGCGCCGCAGCGAAGAAGGGTACGTCCTTGCCCACGTAGTTTGCGGGCGGCGGCATTTCGTACGGCATTCCGCTGAAGTTGCTGATCCTGCCGCCCGCCTCGGTGATGAGCAGCGCTCCGGCTGCGACGTCCCACAGCTTGCACTCGTAACAGAACGCTGCATCGACGGCTCCGGCAGCGACGTAGGCCATGTGCAGGGCGGTGGCTCCGACGTTGCGAAGCACATACTTTTTGAGGAGCGTCTCGATCACGGGCAACGCCGGCGAGTAGCGTCCGGTCGGGACGGCGATGAGCGTGTCGCGCCCGGAGTTGCCTCCAGCGATGCGCGCGGGACGACCGTTGCAGAGCGTGCCGTCGCCTTCGACGGCAGAGCAATGCCAGCCGCTCGCGTGGTCATAGACCACGCCGACAATGGTTCGGTTGTCTTGCATGAGCGCGATCGAGGTGCAGATGATAGGGAAACCGTGGGTGAAGTTCCGCGTTCCATCGAGCGGGTCGACGACCCAGCAATACGGGGCGTCTTCGGGCGCCGGTAGGGTCGGCCCGTCGATGAGATCTTCTTCGCCGAGGAAGGCGTGATCGGGGAATTCCGCGGCGACGGCATCGACGATCAACCGTTGAATGCGGCGGTCCGTTTCGGTCACTGGGCTGCTGTCCGTCTTGCGTTCGAACGCAGGTGGTTCGATGATGGCGCCGGAGATGTCCGTCGCTTTCTCGGCGAGGTCGATCGCGAAGTCACGGGCGTTTTGGAGCGTGGAGTCGTTCATGGGTGGCGATCTTAACGCTTCGTCGTTGTGTGACCAGCGTACCGAGGGCGGCGCGATTGTGGAGTGTTGAATGAACATCGTGGTGGGTGAGGCGCTGAGCGACGACGCTGTCGATCGCCTGCGTGCGGTGGGCGATGTGCGCGTGCTATCGTCCTGCGACGCGGATTCGTTGCGGGCAGCCGTTGCGGATTGCGACGCGCTGGTCGTGCGAAGCTATGCGCGCGTGACGGCTGATGTGATGGCCGGCGGCGCGCGTCTTCGGGTTATTGGCCGTGCGGGAGTGGGGCTGGACAATATCGATGTCGACGCAGCCAAGGCGCGCGGTGTGCAAGTCGTGCATACGCCGGCGGCTTCGACGAATGCGGTGGCGGAGTATACGGTCGCGCTCATGTTGGCGATGGAGCGTCATTTGGTATTGGGCGACTCCATGATGCGCGCGGGCCGGTTCTTGGACGCGCGCGCGACATTCGTGTCGCGCGAGCTTCGTGGCTTGACGCTCGGGATCGTCGGAATGGGCCGGATCGGTCGGGCTGTCGGGCGGATCTGTCACGACGGGTTTGGGATGCGGATTCTATACAATGACGCTGTTGAGATCGACCCGGTTGCGTACGAGGTCTCGTGCGTTACCAAGGCAAGCTTGTATGCGGCGGCGGACGTGGTGACGCTGCACGTGCCCTTGACCGATGCGACCCGAGATATGATTGGCGCGTCGGCGTTGCGTTGCTTCAAGTCGACCGCAACTCTGATCAATACGGCACGTGGGAGGGTAGTGGACGCGGCGGCGCTTGCGGGCGCACTTGGCGAGGGGCGTTTGGCGGGCGCTGCCATCGATACGCACAATCCCGAGCCGCCGGGGGAAGCGTACCCGCTGCTCGATGCTCGCAACTGTCTGCTTTCCCCGCACGTCGGCGGACGGACCGCGGCTGGGCTCGCGGGCATGAACGACGTGGTTGATGACGTGATAGCAGTGCTGCGCGGCGAGAAACCGGCCTTTCCCGCCTGGTCAGAATAGTTCTTGCCCGCGGGACGCGATGGCGGTATTGGGTAGCGTGGCGCGGGGAGGCTGCGCACGGGTGGAAGACCATGGCTGGTGTCTGGGAGTTTGTGGCACGCAACTGGGCGCTGATGAGCATCGCGACTACGGTCGTGCTGCTCATCGTCATCCCGGCCGTGGTCGTGCGCAAGTACGTTCGCATCGCGCTGAACATCCTCGATGAACTTGCTCCCCCTGTTTGGCCTGACTCGCGCGAGTCAGGGCCGGCCGAGGGAGAAACGGTCACGTTCAGCGCCTTCGACGGTCACGCGCTACGCGGGACGATGCTGCCTGCCTGCCCCGATGTGCCGTGCAGAGGGGCCATTGTTTTCGCACACGAGTTTGGCGTGGATCGCT
>JAJDDU010000011.1 GCA_029260155.1 Phycisphaerae bacterium
GCCACGACCGCCAGCGTCACCGTCACTGCGAGCGGCTGAAACAGGAATCGCGGAATGCCGGTCAAGAAGACGACGGGGAAGAACACGATCACAAACGTGAGCGTCGAGACAGCCACCGGCAGAGACACCTCACGCGTGCCGTCGAGAGCGGCTTGGTAACTCGATTTCCCCATGCGCTGATGACGCACGATGTTGTCGAGCACGACAATCGACTGATCGACGAGAATGCCGATCGCAAGCGCCAGCCCGCCGAGCGTCATGCTGTTGATCGTGTCGCCCGTGTAGAACAGGCCGATGAGCGCGGCGAGGATCGAAAGCGGAATGGCCAAGAACACGATGAACGTCAGTGCGATGCTACGCAGGAAAACCAGAACGACGACAGCAGCCAGCAACGCACCAAGCCCAGCTGACACTTGCAACCACTTGATGGACGCTCGCACGGTAGAGGATTGGTCCATGACCACGCCGAGAACGAGGTCTTTGGCTTTGGGATCCTCCTGCCGCAGTCGAATATTGATCCGCTCCAGTTTGCTCTTGATGGAGTCGACGATTTCGAGCGTGTTGGCACCGGGCTGGCGGTAGATCGGAATGTAGGCCATGGCCGCGCCGTTGATGCGCACCTTGTTGGACTGAATCTGATGACTGTCCTCGACATGGGCGACGTCGCGCATGAACACGACGGCCTGGTCATCCGCCCTTATCGGGATGTCGTTCAATTCGGCAACAGTCTCCGGCATCGCGTTGGAAACGATTTGGTAGTCGATGTCGCCAAACTTCGCGTTGCCCGTGGGAATGAAAACGCTTTGTCTCTGAAGCGTGTCGACGACGTCCATGGGAGACAGCCCGCGCGCGGCGAGTTCCATGGGATCGACATAGGCGAGGATTCTGCGCAGCACACCACCGTACACCGCCGGAGCAATCACGCCTTGAATGGCCTGAAGCCTGTTGCGCAACCCGTAGTACGCGACATCGTAGAGTTCCTTTTCGGTCATGGTTGGGCTGGAAACGCTGACCAGACACAGCGGAACTGAGGCCGTCGGGTCAAACGGCATGACCATCGGCGGAATCGTTCCGGGCGGCAGGTAGAACATGTCGCTCATCGCGTAGGACGTGACCTGCGACATAGCTGTATCGAAACTGATGTCCTCTCGGAAAAAGTCTTTGACGACGCAGACACCGAGCATGGCCTTTGCTTCCTGGTGCTCGATGCCGACGGATTGGCCCGTCCAGCGTTCGAGGCGGCTCATGATGTCCTTTTCCATCACCTCCGGCGGCATGCCGGGGTAGAAGCAGACGATCTGCACAGCCGGCGTGTCGAATTGCGGGAGCAGGTCCGCGGGGATGTCCATCATCGCCCGCCCGCCGACCACCGCGACGGCCAATACGATAACGATAACCAGATATGGGTTCTTTAGTCCGACCTCAATCGCTCTCATGCACCGCGCCTGTCATCAAAGAGAGAAGTTGTTCTTGGGACAGAGTCGACACGGCTGCGCACACCAGCCCATCGTGCTGGTGCGCGACAACCGTGAAGCCCCCAACCCGGCCTACTCTATACGTTTCGCCACCGAAGTGGACTTCGTTCATTCCGTCGAGACGATTCGCATCGCCCTTGACCGCCACCCATGACGCCGGCGCTCCGCCCATGTCATAGACCGCAAACGCAGCCGGCTGGTCGCCAATCGTACATTTCCGCCCGCCGAGGAGCTTGATCTGTCGGTCGGCAGGCGCAGGCAGCGCGACCGCAATCATCGTCTTGCCAAGCAGCCATTCAGCCACGGCTTCGTGCTGAGCTGATGCGACTTGCAACTTCTCACCGTCTTCGAGAAAGTGCTCGAAGTCAGCGACCAGCAGATCGACGAAACTCGGACTCGCATTCGTTTCATCAAGCACAAACCACGCACTTGCCCCAACGAATAGAGCGATGGCCGCAGCCGCAGCGACGTACCACGGTTTGCGCGATCTGAATTCTAGATTCTGAATTCTAAACTCTAGATCCTGAATCCCCGGCACAGCCGTTTCGAGTGCGCCGGACAAGTGCTTCTGCACCGCACGTTCGATCTCAGCTTCACGGGCGCACTCCGCGCAGCCATCGATGTGCCGCTGCAGTTCGATGCTCAGCGGTGCATCAAGTTCGTTGTCAAGGAACGCGAACAAGTATTCGCGGGTCTGGCCACATGTCATGGCTGCGCCTCCTTGATCCACCCCGTTTCCTTTGCATAGGCAGCCAGGCTATCGCGTAGCGCACGCCGAGCGCGGGCGATACGAGACATGACCGTCCCAATCGGGCAGTCGAGCACTTCAGCGATCTCTCGATAGGTCAGCCCGCCCGCGACCGACAAGACGATCACCTCGCGAAACGGCTCATCAAGCGTGTCGAGCGCCGCGACGATTCGATCGTCGAGAAAATCGCGAAAACGGTCCTCGCTCATCGAGCCCAGGTCGGCGAGCGGCTCGGTCAAGTCCGCCGGCGCAAGCTCGGTCAGTTCGGTGTGGGAGGTCGGAACGAGCTTGATTCGCCGTTTCGCGTCTCGATGCCAATCCATCGCCGCGCTACGCATAATCACAAACAGCCACGCCCTACTCGGCGAGCCGCGGACTTCAG
>JAJDDU010000101.1 GCA_029260155.1 Phycisphaerae bacterium
CCTTCACGAAATGCGGACCCTTGGCATGGTCGACGATTGCTGCCAACATCCGGTAATCTGGCTTTGCGCCGCCACCGCCGCCCATCATCGGCCCGCCACCCCCAGCCATCGTGCCCGGAATGTCGACCAACGTCACCGCAACATCGCCGACGCCGTAGACGGCTTTGGTGACCACCCCGGCCGTCGGCTGTCCGTCGGGCTGCGTGAACATGCCGTACCATCGCCGCAAATTCATCGCGTCCATCTGCGGACCCTTCATATTCGGAAAGTGCGTGATCGCCACGACCGCGTCAGCCGGTTCGTTATCGGCCTTCGGCAAACGGATCTGGGCCTTTCTCGAAAGCCCAGGACTCTGCTTGTTCATACCCGGATTCTCGCGCTGCCACCCAACCGGCATCTTAAAGTTTATCCCCGTAAGCGTCAGGCTCTCATCCGCAAAAGTAACGCCACTAATGTCGATCTCTGCCATCGCCGCAGGCCCGGCGCTCGCGGCGTTGGCACTCGGCGCCTCAATCGGCGGATGATCCGGCGGCAGCGTCGCGGTCGCCCCGGGTGACGCAGGTTTCGACACGGCAGGCCCCGCACTCGGCGGCCGAGGCACGCCGCCTCCGCTCTCCTCGCGACAACCGACCGGCATGACAATGACGCCGATCATGCCCACGATCATCGCGCTTAATCGCATTTGTCTGTTCATGTTTCCACCACTCCGAGATGTACTGCAATCGCCCACGTCGCGCCCCGGCGGGGCGTCAAGCTCGAATCCTACGCGACATGTAGCCCGGTTGCACGTGCTTGACCGGACATTTACAATGCGGCAACCATATCCACGGTCTTGGTTTAACGGAGGTTGATCGCCATGAACCGATCGAACACACCCAAAGCTGCACGCGTTTGCGCGGTCCCCGCGTTTCTGATGCTAACGAACGGATGCGCTGACTTCTTTCCGCCACCGCCGGACGACCTCTCGCCCGAACTTGCGTTCGTCGTGGAGAATCGCGAGCAGTTTCTGTCGGACCTCGACGATCCGCTCTTCGATCTCGCTGCGGGAACTGTGATCGATGACATGTCCGGTTTGGACGGCTGTTGGGCCTCGGCTGTCGTGTCTGACGTGGTGCTGGGCGACAGGCCGCTCGTAGCGTTCTACACCGTGTTTAGATTCGATGTCCATCAAGGGAAATACACCTCGTGGCTCTTTAGCGATCAAGCGTTCACGATCACCGCGAACGTGGTCGGTGCCGGGTCGTTATCATTGGACGGCGATAACAACATCGTGACGGATGGAGCGGAATCCGGGGAGATTCGCACGACCCAAGGTGTCGAGACTTCTGAGGGGACGGTCGTTAGGCAGGCGCTCGCAACGCTATCGGGGGATCGACTGCGGCTGCACTTCGGCCAGGCCGACCAAGACCCGAGCTACCCCGGCGACGACGAACTCTATTGGCGGTTCGCCTGTCTCGAATAGACCAAGATAGGTCAGCTCAGCGACCTGCGTTCACGGTCTCTAACCCAACAGCTTGGCCATTTCCTCGCCGATTGTGGCTGGGGATTCCGCGACCGCGACGCCCGCTTCGCGCAGGGCAGCGATCTTGGAAGCGGCTGTGCCCTCCCCGCCGCTGATGATCGCGCCCGCATGGCCCATACGCTTGCCCGGCGGCGCAGTCTGACCGGCGATGAACCCCACCACAGGCTTCGTCACGTGATGCTTGATGTACTCAGCCGCCTGCTCCTCGTCGGTACCGCCGATCTCGCCGATCATCACGATCCCATCGGTGGCCTCGTCATCTTCGAACATTGTGAGCAGCTCTATGAAGTTCAGCCCCTTGACCGGGTCGCCGCCGATGCCCACGCAGGTCGTCTGGGAGATATTGCGCGTGCTGCACTGCCACACGGCTTCGTAAGTCAGCGTGCCGCTGCGCGAAATGATCCCAACGGCTTTGTTACCGTTCTTCTTCGGCGTGTGGATGTAGCCCGGCATGATGCCGATCTTGCACTCGCCCGGCGTGATCACTCCGGGGCAGTTCGGGCCGATGAGTTGAGTCCCCGCGTCGTCCAGAAACTTCCGCGCCTTGACCATATCAAGCGTCGGCACGCCTTCGGTGATCAAAACCACCAGCGACGCGCCGGCATCGGCCGCCTCCATCGCCGCGTCCGCCGCGAACGGTGCGGGCACGAAGATCATGGTTACGTCGGCACCGGTGGCGTGTATCGCGTCGTGACAGTTGTTGAAGATCGGAAGATCGTGCTCGGAACGCGTACCGGCCTTGCCCGGCGTAACGCCGCCGACGATCTGCGTCCCGTATTCCAGGCACTGCGCGGTGTGAAACGCTCCGGCTTTGCCGGTGATGCCCTGACAGATGATTTTCGTCTCTTTGTTGACCAGTATGCTCATGTTGTTTCCAAACGTGTGTGCTGGTTTCCTAGGGCCCCCGCCGAATCCAACTTGCCCGCGATCAGGAGTATGAAGCGCGCCGCCACGTTTGTCCACCCGCGCCGCGAGTATCACCCGCGTCCGACGACACGCAGCCGGGCGACGAGGAAGAACATCAGCATGCCCAGTACCGCAATGACCCCAAGCCCGCCACAAGGCAACATTGCACCCGGCGGCTCGATTACGGGTGGTGCATCCATGATCGGCGCATCCGGTGGCTCCGACGGCGAAGTAGACGCCACTTCCACCGTCACGACGATCGAGTCGGTGGCCGAGTCACCCACGTCGTCAAAAATCGCCAGCGTGATCAAGTGCTGTCCGACCGGTAACGACAAACGGATCTCCGGATCTCGCCCCAATACGACGTTCCCCATCGTCCAAACGAAACGGTCAATCACTCCGTCAGGATCGAACGACCCCGAACCGTCCAACGAGATCGGTCGCCCCGACTGCGCAGTCTGGTCGCCACCCGCGTCGGCCACAGGGCGTTCGTTGTCGCCTTGGGGCGGCGTAAACTCCAACCCCACGAGAATCGTCATCGTGTCCGACGCCGTGGCCCCGTCGTCGTCCGCAACGATCAGCCGCACTTCATGCGTCCCCCGTCGCAGCGTGATCTCCGCCACCCGACGGCGCGCCACAAGTTCGCCCGCTATCTCCCAATCGTAGGAAACGACAGCGCCATCTGCATCGCGCGACCCACCGCCGTTCAACACGAAGGGCAGCGTCCCGTCGCCCTGCTGATCGGGGCCTGCGTCCGCGACTGGCGGCTGATTCCCACCCGAATAGAGGAAGCTCAATCCGTTCCGATCATCCTCCGTCAGGCGATCCGTTTCCGTTGTCCGCGCGTTCATCACAGCCGCCACAGACTGATCGCACGACTCATCCGGATGTCCCAGCCCCAACACATGACCCAGCTCATGCAACACCACGCGACGAAAATCGAATACCGGCGCACCGTTGGCGCTGATACGAATCGGGCCGTCATAGGCATTCCAACTCGCCGAGCGATTGAACACGATGTCGCTCTCTAGCGCCGTGCCGTCGGCCCGCGTACGCGTCAGCGTCAGCGCCAACACATCGCCCTCAAACGCATCACCGCCGGCGGTGTCTGAGAAAAACATGTTATTAACGTTGTCACGGTTGTCGTCGCCGCCGCCGCTGACGCCCCCGTCGATGAACCGAAATCCGCTCGACACCGCCGACCATTCCTGCATCGCCGATTGAGCGTTTTGCACCCACGACGTCGTGCCATTGATGAGCGCGCCTGTGGTTGGCAGATTGTACTGCATCGCTACCTGCCCGTTCGGCCATCGCGAGGTCAACGGACAGGACGCCATCGAACGTGCCGCCACGCAGACGGCCATCGCCACCACAATGCACACCCGCCGTGACATCATGGCCCCTCGCTTCCCATGGACCGTCTCTCGCGGATCAAAGCCGAAAACCGCGCCAACGTCATTGGCGTCGCGAACCGCAAGCCGGCTTGCGGAGATCCCTCAGAAATGACCTTGCCCTGCGAAATCGACAGCACCGGCCGACCGTCATACCGAACCACGCCCGGAGCCGCACCATTAGCCGACTCCGCCACGCCAAAACACCCCTGATGCCAGCCAACAAGCGGACATGGCGCACGGTTGTTGCCGCGAACAAAAAGAACATACCGCCGGCCAACAACGAATCGCGGCATCCCTTGCACGACAAGCGACTCACCGCCAACGGCACCGCCCAGCAGGCGCAGGGTATACGTCTGCGCCGAGTCGTCTCCCTCGATCCAGTCAAGTTGATCGAACGTCACGAACGTATGAATGCCCCCGCCGTCCGCGTCCCGCCGCGACTCGACCGACACGGCCCGACCACAGAAAACGGCTTCCGCCCGCGCGCACGCCTCGTCAAAGGTGCGCTCCACGATCACCGTCCCCAATACGGGAACGACCCCGAGCGCCACAACCACCCCAACCGTCGACCATCTTTTCAAGAGCATCAACCGCCAGCCTCCTCAAACCCCAATTCTGATCCACCAACGTGTCCTGTCCACCCCCCAACCCGGGCGAACGGTGGATCCGCTGTTCGAACAGGCAAAGTGGGTGCGGCATGCTGGATAGAATCCCGCGCGAGTTACACCGGAATTGCATTGTCGCCTCTTTTGAGGTTGCCGAGACCCATGGAATGGGTAGGATATCGTCGATTCTGATTCATACGGGGCGTGGCGCAGCCTGGTAGCGCGCCTGCTTTGGGAGCACAATTGGCGATCAACAAACGCCTCTCACGATACCGTGAGGGGCGTTTTTCATAGCCAGAACGCGGTTCGCTCCAGATGTGCCTCTGGTATGACACTGGCGCTACACTGGTATTGCGCTCGTTTTCCGGTCTGAGTTACGCCAAAGTTACGCCGGGGGGCTGAGCTATCCGGGCGCGCCTGCACACGTCGCAGGCACTCTCTATCCCGAGTGCCACGACACGGCACAAAAGACGCCCGTACACCACGCACAGTCAACGCTACGCCCGTCGGATGCCCCACAACCCACCAACGACGACGTTACATCGCTTAGCGGGCGTCTCTGCGCGTTTCTCGGTTCACTACGGCGCCTTCCAAACCACCTCGCCCGATTCATCGAAGAAGCCCATCGACATGCCGCCCGCGGTGACGGCAACCAACGCGCGGGAGCGACCCTCCGCATCCTTCACAACAATCTGCTCAGCCGTCAGAAACCCGGCGTGCAGCGAGTCGACGTCGATTGTCTCGGCTGTCAACGAGCGAACCAGAACATCATCGCGGTGCGGTTCGGCACCAGGCGTCAGTGTCCCCATCGTCGCGAGTCCGGCGAGCACTATGCAGGCAAGGCCGGGAGCGGTGCAGCGGGATTCGAGGCGGCGGACACGGCCGTATATCTGGTCCAGTTTGACTGGCATCGTGAGGGCTCCTGATTGGCTGTCTAGAGGGATGATACCCGAAGTTTTGGACGAGGGAACGTTAAGTAATTGCATCGACTGGGTTGCATCGCTAGCACGGTTGCTTTCCCTTGTCGCGTGAGAGTGTTATCGAGCAATGGAGGACACGAGATGCGTACTCGACGATTGGCGGCGACCGTGGCTCTAGTGACGTGGCTGACTCCGTTGTGTGCTGCGCCATCGGTGTGGGCGGATGATACGGATGGCGACGGCGTGGACAATGCGATTGACCACTGCAGCAACACGCCCCCGGGTACGACGGTAGATGCCGAAGGGCGTCCGCTGGGGGACATTGACCTGGACTGCGACACAGACCTGCTGGACTACTCGCTGTTTCAGGATGGGTTCACGGGCTCGATCACATCTTCCCCCATGAACAGCGTCCCCGTCGTTCCCATCGGCAACCCGGGCAACCCGAACGACATGCATGGTGCTGGCTACGGCGGCGTGGATTACGAGTACAACATCGGCACCTTCGAAGTGACCGCCGAGCAGTACACGGAGTTCCTCAACGCGGTGGCAGCCTCGGATACCTACGGATTGTACAACTCGTCCATGTGGTCAAACGCCAGTGGCTGCAAGATCGAACGCAGCGGTGTGCCAGGCAGCTACACATACAGTGTGGAACCGGATTGGGCCGACCGTCCGGTCAATCTCGTCTCATGGGGAGACGCGGCCCGGTTCTGCAGCTGGATGCACAACGGCCAACCGACAGGCGCCCAGGAATGGGCGACGACTGAGGGCGGCTCCTATTACCTGGCCGGGGCAAGTACCAACGCTGCGCTGATGGCCGTCGAGCGAGAGTCGGACGCCACGTGGGTGATCCCGTCTGTGGACGAGTGGTACAAGGCGGCGTACCACCAGAACGACGGGCCGACCGATCACTACTTCACTTATCCCACGGGTAGCAGCAGCGAGCCGAGCAACAATCTCATAGACCCCGATCCGGGTAACAGCGCGAACTTCAACGACTACGCTCCACTATTCCCAATGACCATCGGTAGCCCCTACTATCGAACGGAGATTGGCGCGTTCGAGAACTCCGACAGTCCATACGGTACGTTCGACCAGGGCGGAAACGTGTGGGAGTGGACCGAGAGCGGGTTCAGTACGACACGAGGTGTCCGAGGCGGGTCATACTTCGACTACCACGACCCTATCCAATTAGATACCCTGCACCGGAATTTCTCTTTTTCTAGCGGACGCCCGGAGGAAAAGTTCCCCCGCGTCGGCTTCCGTGTCGCCGAAATGCCCTGAACCCGCAACAGCGTTGCTGCTGATTGCGGCAACGGTGAAGCTCGCACGGCGGCGGGCCGTGGCAACGTAGGCTACGGGCATGTCTCGTTCGAGCTCCGGGGCGAGTTTGACCCTGAGTTGGACCCATCATTAGATCGGACAAGGCGTATCGTCGAAAGAAATGCTCTTATCAACTTTGCAGGACCAATAGCGGAAGCGACATTCGCCGGTCGCAAGAACCGCATAGGCGCTGGATCCGATGTGCATGGTGCGGTCAACTTGATCGCATACGTGTGCCATGAGCAAGACGACGAAATAGAGGCATACGTCGAATTGCTGGAGATTCGGGCCAGGCACATGGTTCCAAGCGTCGTGTTGTGGAGTGACATTGAAGTGGTCGCCGCTGCACTATTGGAGAAGAAGAGGATCAGTGGTCGTGCTGTTCGTAAGATCATTTTCGATGCAAGACGAGCTGAGTGTCCGCTAAGCTGTTTCGATAAGAAGTGACGGACAGCCAACCGCTCGGCCGTGGACCCAAACCGTGCGACCCCTACGCACATAAACGACCCTGCCCGGTCAATTCGCTGCCCTCACCGCCCACCGCTCCAGCACCGCCCGCGCCCGCAACTCCAGTGAGGCCAAGCGGTGAGCGTTCGACGAAGCACATCTTGAGGCGTGGCGCCGCGGCGGGATGATCACCGTCGGAGGTGCTGCATGACTGATCGAGCGAGACATTGGCGAGGCGTGGTGGCCTCGTGGGAGACGAGCGGGCTAAGCCAGGCGGA
>JAJDDU010000102.1 GCA_029260155.1 Phycisphaerae bacterium
GAAGCTCTGGCTGGCGATATGCCTGTTTGCCTACTTGACGGTCAACCGTGGCCCGACGTTTGTGTACGCGCTGTCGTTTGTCGGCGTTGTTTTGTACGACCGTCGCGCGCGGATGGAATGGTCGGAGCGCACGGTGCGAAAGATCGTCCTCGCGATTGGGATCGGTGTTGTTGCGCTCGCGATCATGCTGGGAAGCCTCTGGCTGCGTGACGTCCCCGAATGCGGATACAACTACCTCGATCAAGCCGCCCCCAGTTTGCAGTCTTATCCGATGGAAAACGTGACCGCGTCTGACAAGTTTGAGCGGTTGTGGTGGTTGGTGACCGCCCGGCAGTACGACTACATGTTTCACCCGAGCGCGCGCACGCTCACGGGGCAGGCGTTGTGGCTTGTCACGGAACTAGGAGCGCAGCGTTGGGAGTTGATGCTGGTTGAGTCGCTGGTTGTTCTCCTGGGTGTGTTTCATCTGTGGCGGCGGAATCGGTCAGTTGCGATGTTTGTGATGCTCATGGTTCCGGCCGGCATTGTGCCGATCCTGCTGATTCGCGTGGTGAGTCATTCAGCGCTTCTACCGAATGTTCTGTTTGCGCTCGTGTGGCTGTTTGGTGCGGGTCTGACACACGTTTTTGCATGGCATCGATCGCCGGTGTGGAAGACGTTTGTTGTCGCGTGCGTGGGTCTTGTCATGTGGTGGACGCATGACGCGTCGTTTCTTGCGGCCGAGCCGGGGATCGACGGGCGCGAGCACATCGCGTCGGTCGATCTGGAGTCGCTGCCGCCTGACGCGATGCTGATTGACCTTGACGTGCTTCCGCTCGTCTATGTCCAGCGCGTCCACGGCGTCAGGCTTGACCTTAAGATCGTTGTTCCGCACGGTCGCATGAACCGGGCGTTTCTGGAATCGGTCGAAACGCGTATATTCACCACCGAACCAAAACTGCAGCGTGGCCTGCGCGCTGAGTTGATCGGTGAGGGCTTCGTTCGGGAGATTCGTTTGTTGAGGGTTGAGCAGTGACTTCTTCCTCTGTCGACTGCGGTCAGGTCAAGGACTCGCTGAAGAGATGGTCCGCCGACTTCGATGCCAAGTTTGCATCGGTGCTGATACCCGCGGGGGACGCGCCGGCGGAATTGGTCGAAGCGATGCGTTACGCTGCGCTCGCGGGGGGCAAGCGGTTGCGCCCCTATTTCGTGACGCGCTGCTGCGTTCTGAGCGGCGGTTGTCCGGAGGCTGCATTCCACGCTGCGGTCGCCGTCGAGTGCGTGCACACGTTTTCGTTGGTCCATGACGATCTCCCATCGATGGACGACGACGATCTTCGTCGCGGCCAACCGACCGTGCATCGGAAGTTCGGCGAGGCGATGGCGGTTCTCGCGGGTGACGCATTGCTGACACTGGCATTCGAGTTGGTTGTGCGCGATCTTCCCGACGCGGCGTGGGCTTCGGATATGGTCGGCGAGTTGGCGCGTGGTGTGGGCTGGTCTGGTATGATAGGTGGGCAGGTAATCGACATCCTCGGCGAGGACAAGGCTTCGTCAGTCGATCTCGTACGATCCATCCATGCCATGAAGACGGCTGCACTGTTCGAGACCTCGTGTCGCCTTGGTGCGCTCGCGGGCGGGGCGGACGCATCCGTTCTCAGCGCGTTGAGTCGGTATGGACGATGTCTCGGGAGTTCCTTTCAGGCGGCCGACGATATTCTGGACGTTACCGCGACCGCCTCGCAAATGGGCAAAAAAGTTGGGAAAGACGCGACGGCGGGCAAACAATCGCTCCCCCGGGCCGTAGGAATTGAAGAAAGTCGCAAGGTCGCCCGGCGGTTGGCCGACGAGGCTGTCTGTGCGCTCGATCTTTTCGGACGTGAAGCCGACGATCTGCGTGCGCTTGCGAAATTTGTCGTTCAACGTCAACATTAGGGATACTGGGGGCTGTTGAATGCATCGCGGGGCGCTTTCGCTCGAGACGACGACGGAGTTGAACCCAATGTCTGTGTTGGACCAGATCAAATCGCCGGAGGATCTGCGCAAGCTGCCGGTCAATCGACTGGCTGGGCTTGCCCAGGAGATACGGGATCGCATCATAGACGTCGTCGCGCGAAAGGGAGGCCACTTCGCGAGCAATCTCGGTGTCACCGACCTGACCGTCGCGCTGCACTACTGTTTTGATTTTCGCACGGACCGGCTGCTGTGGGATGTTGGTCACCAATGTTACCCGCACAAGATCCTGACCGGTCGAAACGCCAAGTTCGACACCATTCGCCAAGCCGGGGGCCTGAGCGGGTTTCCCTGTGCCGCGGAAAGTGAATACGACCAGTTCAACGTGGGGCATGCCGGCACCGCAATCGCCACGGCGATCGGACTTGCTCGTGGCGACGCGCTGCAGAAGCGCGACGCGCACGTTGTGGCGGTGGTCGGCGACGCGAGCATCGTCAACGGTGTTGCGTTTGAAGGGCTGAATCAAGCCGGTACGCTTGATCGGCAACTCCTGATTATCCTGAACGACAACAAGTGGGGTATCTCGCTGTCGCAGGGTGCAATGGCGGAGACATTGGCCAAGTTCCGTGCCAGCCCGGTTTACGAGGAAGTCAAACAGCGGGCCAAGACCGTCTTGCCGAAACTGCCGTTGGTCGGCAACGCACTGTACGAGACATTGGACCATCTGAAGGAAGGAATCAAAGCCACCGTAAGCCCGCACCAAATATTCGAGCAGATGGGGCTTCTGTACTTTGGCCCGGTCGACGGGCACGACGTTCCCCACCTGATCGACACGCTCAACGCACTCAAAGACGTGCATCGCCCCGTCGTGCTTCACGTGCATACCGAGAAAGGCAAGGGTGCGGAATGGGCAATCAAAGACCCTGGGAGATTTCACTCGCCCAAGCCGTTTGCGGTGCAGGACGGCAAGGTTACGATTCAATCGGGGCGGGGCAAGAGTTGGACCAGCGCTTTTGTGGACGCCCTAATCACGCTCGCCAAGAAAGACGACAAGATTTGCGCGCTGACTGCCGGGATGCCTGACGGAACTGGCTTGGACAAGTTCGGCGCCGAATTCCCCGAGCGCTATCGTGATATCGGAATCGCTGAGAGCTGCACTGTCGACATCGCAGCCGGCATGGCCAAGAGCGGTTTGAAACCGGTTGTGGCGATCTACTCGACGTTCTTGCAGCGGGCGTTCGACCAGGTTTTTCAAGAAGTGTCATTGCAGGGGCACCCGGTCATGTTCTGCATGGACCGTGCGGGTTTGGTGGGCGGCGACGGGGCGGTGCATCACGGCTTCCTCGACATCAGCTTCTTGCGCGGGATGCCCAACATGGTGCTCATGGCCCCGATGGACGAGCCCGAGCTACTTGAGAGCATGCGCTTCGGACTCAGCCTGCCTTGCGCTACGGCGATCCGATACCCGCGCGACGTCGTTCCCGAGCCCGCCGGAGACTGTATGCCGTTTGAGTTGGGCGTCTCCCGTTCGCTTCGCACGGGTGACGCTGCCACGATCCTCGCTTACGGTGTGACGGCCAACACTGCGATTGAGGCGGCTGACTTACTTTCGGCGATCGGATATGACGTCAGCGTGGTGAACGCGCGATTCGCAAAGCCAATCGATCGCGAAATGGTACGCCGCGCGTTCGCAGCGGGGCGTCCTGTTGTGACCGTCGAGGATCACTCGGTCGCGGGTGGATTCGGATCGGCTGTTCTTGAGACGGCCGTGGAGATGGGCCTAGCGGTTTCCGCGTTCCGGCAATTGGGCCTGCCGGCGGATCGATTCATCGAGCATGGATCGCGTGCGGGTCAGATGGCCGAGGCGGGTATCGACGCGGCTGCGATCGCGGCGACGGTTCAGCGATTGATAGAGCCGACCAACGAGGACGCGTCCGCGCCGCGCAACGTTTCGCGGTTGCGAGGTGATCGAATCATGTCGCGCTAGATGCGCATGCCGGGGTCAGCGCCATGCCGGAAGCGACCGCCAAACGCCGCGTATTCATCTTGGGCAATCCAGACAAGGCAGTCGTACACGATGCGATCGGGCAGGTGCGTGCTTTCGCCGAGAAGTACTGTGAGGTCGTCGGTGCCGCCACCGGTTTGGATGCGGCCGTCGCCCTCGATGCAGGCGCTGAGTTCATCATCGTGCTTGGTGGCGACGGGACGATTCTCGCGGTCAGTCGTTCGCTTGCCGAGCGGCAGATCCCGCTTGTTGGGGTCAACTTCGGGAAGCTCGGATATCTTGCTGAATTCAACATCGATGAGTTGGAGGCGCACCTCAAAGTCCTATTGCGGGATGACACTCTGGTCAGCGAGCGTGCGATTCTCGAATGCTGCGTGCTGCGCGACGAAGTGCCTTGCTTCGACAGTCTGGCCGTGAACGACTGTGTCATCCAAGCAGGCCCGCCGTTTCGCGTGATCGACATGGCCGTGCGAATTAACGGGGATCATCTGACGACCATCGTCGGAGACGGGTTGATCGTGTGTACCCCGATGGGGTCGACCGCTCACAACCTCTCCGCAGGCGGGCCTATCTTGCAGGGCGGCGTTCTGGGCATCGCGCTGACGCCGCTGTCCCCGCATTCTCTGACCCATCGGCCGCTGGTCGTTGAGTACTTGGCGGAGATCGAAATCGAAGTGCAGCGTGCCAATCACGGCACGGCGGTCCTTTTCGACGGGCAGGTGACTTTTTCCCTTCGCGCCGGCGACCGCATCCGGGTCCAGCGTTTTCCGGCGTGCTTAAAGCTCGTCCGCAACCCCGCTAACCCCAAGTGGCATGGCCTCGTCACCAAGCTCCACTGGGGCCAATCGCCTTCGGGCGCGTAGTGTCACAATCTGGCCTGTCTCTAACATTCTTTGAGTAAACGGCTTGCGCCGTGGCGGGTCGCGAGTGATTCCAGTTTGCGCGAGGCTGCGGTCCCGTGGCGGTAGACGGGGGGACGGGGCGGTTTTAGTATATGGGTTCGCGTTCGGGCTCAGTGGATCCCGACGGTTGGTTCTTTTCTCAAGCCAACATGGTGTTCGGAACAGGTGACCCCGATGGCTGCCGGCGGCGGCTGTCGACGGATACGGGAGGGTTGTCGGTAGTGCCTCGCAAGAAGATCAAGGTCGCAGACAAGCTCGAATACCTTCAGATTCTCGACGAGAAGGCCAGAGTTGATGAGACACTGGACCCGAAACTCGACGGGGATACTCTGCTCGGTTTCCTCAAACTGATGTTGACCACGCGGCTGCTCGACGAGCGGATGCTGGCCATGCAGCGTCAAGGCAGGATCGGCACGTACGCGCCAATCCGTGGCCAAGAGGCTGTTCAGGCTGGGACGGCGTTCTGTGCCAGGCGTTCGGATTGGATGATCCAGTCTTTTCGGGAGCCGGGGGTCTGCATTCATCGCGGTTGGCCTATCCGGGCGATCCTTCAGCTTTGGGGTGGGTATGAAGAAGCCAACGATGTGCCCGAGGGCGTGAACGACACACCGCTGGCAGTGCCCGTGGGTTCGCAGGTCCCGCACACGATGGGGATTGCCTGGGGCATGAAGATGAAGGGCAAGGACGATGTTGCGATCGGCTACGTCGGTGACGGCGGTACGTCCGAGGGCGATTTTCACGAGGCGCTGACGTTCGCCGGCGTGTTTGGCGTGCCGGCCATATGTGTCGTCACGAACAATCAGTGGGCGATTTCGCAGCCGCGATCGCGCCAAGTGAACGCGGAGACGCTCGCCCAGAAGGGCGCTGGATACGGGATGGACGCGATCCAGGTGGATGGCAACGACGTGCTGGCTGTCTACGTCGCTACTTCTGAGGCGGTTGCCAAGGCCCGCGCCGGAGGAGGCCCGACGTTGATCGAAGCGGTGACGTATCGACTGGCCATGCACACGACCGCCGACGATCCCAAAAAATACCGCAGTGAAGACGAGGTCAAAAAATGGGAGAAGCGCGATCCGTTGATTCGCTTCGAGAAGTACCTGCGCGACCGTGACATGCTGGATGACGCAATGCACGAGCAGATCGTCAGTGACTGCAAAGCCGCGGTCAAAGTGGGCGTCGAGGAGTACGAAGCGGCCCGCGATGTCGATCCGCGGGATTGCTTCAAGTACATGTACGAGGACATGCCGGCGGAGTTGGTGACGCAGCTGGCGGAGTTTGACGAGGCCTTGCGCACAGAGGGTGTCACGATCGGGCACTAGCGAGGAATCGGAACAAGAGGAGCCACATGGCACAACTGAACATGGTCAAAGCGCTCAACCTCGCGCTGCGCGAAGCGCTGGCCGAAGACAATGACGTCGTCGTCATGGGCCAGGACGTCGGGCAGGATGAGGGCGTCTTTCGCGTTACGGAAAAACTGCTGGCTGAGTTCGGCCGGGAGCGCGTAATCGATACACCTCTGGCGGAAGCGGGCATCGTGGGGACGGCGGTCGGGTTGGCGCTTTACGGCATGAAGCCGGTCTGCGAGATGCAGTTTTCGGGGTTTGCCTACCAAGCGTACCACCAGATTGAAGGGCACGTCGCTCGGTATCGCAACCGCACGCGGGGACGCTACACGATGCCGATGGTTGTCCGCATGCCCTTCGGCGGCGGTATCCGAGCCCTTGAGCACCACAGCGAAAGCCAAGAAGCGATTTACGCGCACACGCCGGGCCTGCAGATGGTGATTTGCTCTGCGCCGCGAAACGCGCGGGCGCTTCTGCTTGCGTCGATTCGCCATCCAGACCCCGTGATCTTCTTCGAGCCCAAGGCAGTGTACCGCGCGTTCAAAGAAGAAGTGCCCGACGAGCCCGAGACAATGGAGCTCGGCAAGGCACACGTCGCGCGCGTGGGCAAGGACATCACGCTCGTCTCCTTCGGCGCGATGATGCGCGCGACGCTTGAAGCCGCGGACGATCTATCCGACGAAGACAACATCGAGGCCGAGGTCATCGATCTGCTCACGGTGTCCCCGCTAGACACTGAGACGATCGCGAATTCGGTATCGAAGACCGGGCGATGCGTTGTGGTGCACGAAGGGCATCGAACGTGCGGGATCGGCGCGGAGGTCGTCGCACGCCTGGTCGAGAGTTGCTTCTATCACCTCGAAGCACCCATTAGACGTCTTACGGGTTACGACGTACACTTTCCCTACTTCGCTCGCGAGCAAGCGTTCTTGCCCGGAGCGGACCGGATCAAGCGTGCCGTTCGGGAAACGCTGGTCTGCTAAACCACGCCGGAGCCAGTTGAATGTCGCGTGAATTCCGCTTGCCCGATCTCGGCGAGGGCATTACTGAGGCCCAAATCGTCCAGGTGCTCGTGGCTGAAGGCGAGACGATCGAGGAGGACCGAAATCTCTTCGAGGTCGAGACGGACAAAGCCGCCGTTGAGATTCCGTCACCGTTCGCCGGTCCCGTCGAGCGACTACACATTGTTGCCGGACAGACCGTCCACGTAGGCGACGTCATGATCACTTTCGGCGGCGGCGACGATGCCACGCCGACCCCAGCCAAGGCGTCGAAGAAGACGGCGGAAGCACCGTCGGTCGCGCCCACCACGACGGTAACCCCCTCTGCGGCGCCCGCTCGTCGCACCCGCGCAGCCGCTGCCCCAGCGGTCCGCAAGCTCGCTCGCGATTCGGGTATCGACATCGACGTCATCGTAGGAAGCGGACCCGGCGGGCGCGTGACGCGCGAGGACGTTCACGCTGCCGCCAACGGACGATCGGCTGCTGCCTCCGCACCACCCCCCGCGCTGTCCAATCGCGCTCCCGTGCCGCCACCGGTGATGCCGGCTGGTGAAAGCGGCAGCGACAAGTGGGGGGCGACACGAACGGCCCCGCTTACGCAGATCCGCAAGACCATCGCGCAGCAAATGACGCGATCGATCTCCACGGCTGCGCATGTCACGCAGATGGATATGGCCGACGTGACCAATCTCGAATCGCTTCGCAAGCAATACCGCGAAGCGCACAACGGCGAGCGCCGCATCACGGCGATGGCGTTTGTTGTCAACGCGGTGGCCATGGCATTGCGCAACCATCCGATCTTTAACGCCAACATAGACACCGAAACCGGCACGATCACATACAAGGAATACATCAACGTCGGCATCGCGGTCGACACGCCGCGGGGCTTGGTTGTTCCCAGCGTTCGTGGCGCGGATGCGTTGGGTGTCGCGCAGATCGCGGCTGAACTCGGAGAGATTTCGGAGAAAGCGCGCGATGCCCGGTTCGCGGTCGACGATTTGCGCGGGGGTACGTTCACGATCACCAACGTCGGCTCGTTGGGCGGCACCTACAGCACGCCTATCATCAACTATCCCGAAGTTGCGATCCTCGGTCTAGGCCAAGCGAAGGAGACGCCGGTCGTCAAGGACGGCGCGATCGTGATTCGTACGATGATGCCGGTGAGCTTCTCCTTCGATCACCGCATCGCCGACGGTGCCCAAGCGGCTCGCTTCTGCAAGGAGCTTCTCGGATACCTCCAAAACCCTGTAACGCTGTTCATGTGAAAGCGGGCCGTGTTCGGCAGGTATTGTCACCGACGGTGCTGCGTTAGGCGACGGCGCATGTTGGGTAGGTCCAGATCGAATCCCGGAATCGCTTCGCTGGAGAATGAATCGTCCTGGGGCGCGACCTCGGCGTAACGAGCTTGCTGCAATCGCAGGAACGTCATTGAAGTCTCGATCGGGTCGATGATCCAGTACTCAGCGACACCGAACCGTTGATAGTCGGATCGTTTGGTTTCGGTATCGCATCGTCGTGATGACGGCGAGATGATTTCTACGACCACGTCCGGAACGACATCGATACGATCATCGACTCCAGCCGCCTTGTCGGAACCGAGGAACGTGACATCGGGACGATAGACAAGATCGCCGCCCGATGGTCCGGGTCCGAACAGTACGTCCGCCTCGACATAGACCTCTCCGACCGGGTTTTCGTTCAGGTAGGCGATGATCTCTGCCGCGATGCGCGCGATGATGCGTTGGTGCAGGGCTGAAGCGCTGGGCGACATGCAGACGACTCCGTCAATGAGTTCGTAGCGTTGGTCAGTTTCGCCGAGCTTGAAGTACGCGTCGGCGGTCATGCGCACGCCGTGGTAAAATCCCTGGTCCGGGTCGACTTGATCCGCTTTTCTGTGCATGGGCGTCTCCGCTCGCCATTATAGCACGCGAACGTCGCACCGCACGGACTCATTTCAGATTCCTGGGCGACCACCCACACGGTCCCGAGCCGCGGGATGAATCCCGCAGCTCGGAGGTTTGCGTCCGACGTGTTGTAACGGCGGTTGGCTGTGAGTAGCATTGGCCGCCGGGACATTGGTGTTCGGTGATTTCGCTCGACCCGTGTCGTGCGAGAGACAGCTTGCACGCGAAAGGACGCACAGTTTTATGGTCATGGGCGAGTTTTCTCAGGAAAGTGATCTCGTGGTGATCGGCGGAGGGCCGGGCGGCTACTCGGCTGCTTTTCGCGCTGCGAAGCTCGGCGTTTCGACCACCATCGTAGAAGAGCGAGGCCCGCTTGGCGGCGTCTGTTTGCACTGCGGGTGCATTCCATCCAAGACGCTGTTGTCCATCGCCGAGATGATTGCGATGGCGGACCACGCCAAGGACTTCGGCCTGTCGTTCGCACCGCCCGAGGTGGACCTCGACGGCGTGCGCGCGTGGCAGAAAAAGGTCATCGACAAACTGACCCGTGGGTTGGACAGCGTCGCGAAAAAACTGAACATCGAACGCGTCACGGGGCGGGCGGTGTTCGAGAATTCGAAAACCATCAGGATCGCCGGTGGCGACGTGGCGCGCATCAAGTTTCGTCGCGCTATCATCTCGACGGGTTCGTCGCCCGTAGTGCTCCGCGGCTTGCAAATCGACAGCCCGCGCGTGATGGACTCGACCGGCGCCTTGAAACTGGAGGATGTTCCCAAGAGCCTTCTGGTCCTGGGCGGGGGGTATATCGGTCTGGAATTGGGGCAAGTTTACGCTGGGCTTGGTTCAGCCGTCACCGTGGTCGAGATGATGGACTCTCTGCTGCCGGGGGCGGATGCCGATTTGGCCAAGCCGCTCGCGAAGCGACTGGGCAAGCGGTTTGCGGAAGTCTGCCTCAAGACGAAGGTCGTCGGAATGACGGACACCGGCAAGGGAGTCAAGGTCGACTTCGAAGGCGAGCAGGTTCCAAAGAACCAGACCTTTGATCGTGTGCTCGTTGCCGTGGGGCGGCGGCCCAACACCGCCGATCTCGGGCTGGAGAATACCAAGGTTGAAGTCGAAGGCGGATTCATTAAGGTAGATGACCAGTTCAAGACGGGCGACGCCAGAATCTTCGCCATCGGCGATTGCATCGGGAATCCGATGCTGGCGCACAAAGCCGTCCACGAGGGGCATGTATGCGGGGAGATCATCGCAGGCAAGGCGTCTGTGTTTGACCGCCGCACCATCCCGGCCGTCATCTTCACCGATCCGGAGATTGCATGGTGCGGTTTGACCGAAAACGAAGCCAAGGACCGCAAAATCCCGCATGTTGTGAAGAAGATGCAATGGGTCGGCTCTGGGCGCGCCGTTGCCATCGGACGGACCGAGGGAATGACCAAGATGCTGTTCGACCCTGACACGCAGCGCGTCTTGGGCGTCGGTATCGTCGGAGCCCATGCCGGCGAGATGATCGCCGAAGGATGCTTGGCCATCGAGATGGGTGCGGTGGCAACCGACCTCGCCGAGACGGTTCACCCGCACCCGACGCTCAGCGAGACAATCGGCGATGTGGCGGACATGATGCTGATGCAGTAGGCTTGCGTCCGTCGACAACACCACACGGGGAAGAGTTGAATGCCTTCCGCTTCGCTCATCAAGACTCTTGTTGAACAGATCGCAGAGGAAGACCTCTTTCGGCGTGACGAGACGATCGTTGTCGGCGTGTCCGGCGGGGCCGACTCGATGGCGTTGCTGCATGCGCTCTCTGCCCTGAACGACGAAGCCGATTTCTCGCTCAAACTGCACGTTGCTCATTTGAATCACCAGTTGCGAGGCGCCGAAGCGGAAAAAGACGCCGCTTTCGTGCAAGGCGCAGCCGATAGTCTGGGGCTGAGTTCGACAATCGAGAGTCGCGAGATTTCAGAGTCCGCCAGGCAGCAGGGCAAGACGGTCGAAGAGTACGCCCGCCAGCAACGTTACTTGTTCATGGAGCGCGAGTGCATCAAGGCTAGCGCGATGGTCGTGGCCATGGCGCACCATGCCGATGACGACGCCGAAACTATTCTGCATCGTGTGTTACGGGGAACGGGCGTGCGCGGCTTGGCGGGCATTCCGCGATGGCGGGCCATCAGCCCCTTCAGCGAGGTGCAGGTCGTTCGTCCATTCCTTCGCTTCACCAAGCGGGCGATCCTCGAATTTCTGGGCGAGCGCGGGATTCCCCATCGCGAAGACCGTAGCAACGAGGTCAACGAACCGATGCGGAATCGTATTCGCAACGTCATTCTCCCCTTGATCGAAGAGCAGGCCAACCCGCAGGTCCGCGAGGCGTTGTTGCGTTTGGCGGAACAGGCCAAGTGGATCGAGGAGTACCTCTCCCAAACTGCCCAGCGCACGTTCGAGACGCTGATCGTGAGTCACACAGATCAGCAGCTTATTCTCAACGCCGGTTCACTGGTGCGAAAGAACCGCATCATTCAGACCGAACTCGTACGCCGATCGATCGAGTCGTTCGAGATGGGCCAGCAGGAGATCGGCTTCGCGCACCTCAAGGCCGTGCTCGATCTTGTGGCTGACCCTGGGAGCGGGAAGCAAGTGCATCTGCCCGGCGGTATGTCGGTCAGCAAGATGTACGATCGACTCGTGTTCTCCCTGCCGACCGATGAACCGCGCGAGGCCATCGCATCTGAGATCGCGGTGCATGTTCCGGGCACAACGCACCTGCCGGTTCGGCGCATTGAGATCGAATGCGAGCTGGTCGATGCCGCACCGGCCGACGTCGCGCGTTGGCGGAATCAACCACAGAAAAACGAGGAGTGTGTGGACTTCGATAGCATTCATTTGCCGCTGGTGGTGCGCCCGCGGCGCAGTGGCGATCGCTTTTCCCCACTCGGTGCGCCCGGTTCCAAGAAAGTCTCGGAATTCCTGATCGATACAAAGGTCGACCCCGCAGAGCGCGGTCGGGTGGCGGTGTTGTGCGATCAGTTGGGCCCGATTTGGATCGTCGGTCATCGCTTGGACGAACGCGTCAAACTCACGCTCCAAACACGCAAAGTCTTGCGCCTGCGCGCCCGGCAACTCGAAGGCGAACGCTGATCGCCACGATCCCAGCTTCTAAGTTCTAAACTCTAGAATCTAGATTCTCAATTCGGAAGGGATGTGTGAAGACCGTCGCGCGATCGTCACGTACGAAACCGCACAGTGTAATGCCGCGACGCTCGGCGACTTCGATGGCCAGTGAGGTCGGCGCGGAGACGCCGGCGACGACTTCCAGCCCCGCTTGCGCTGCCTTGGCGACCATCTCCAAGCTGATTCGGCCTGACAGCATAGCACCGTGCCCACGCAGCGACCGGCTTTCCAGGAGGCACTTGCCCACGGCTTTGTCGAGCGCGTTGTGCCGCCCGATGTCCTCGCCCACTGCGACGATCGTACCGTCCGCCGAAAAGATGGCGGCTGCGTGAGTTCCGCCCGTCCGGGCGAACAGGCCTTGCGCGTCGCGCATCTGTCGCGCGACAGTGCGAAGGGTCGCTGCCTGCATACGCAGTGTGTCCCTGGCATGCCTCAGTCCCTCGACAAGACTGGCGATGTTTCGACTGCCGCACATCCCACAGGAACTGGTCACGATCAAGTTCCTGCCACTCGCTATCTGCTCGGGTTCTTCGACGCGGATCGTGACAACGTGTGGATTGGCTCGCTGGATTAGCTGGACAACATCAGTGGTGCCGGTGATTACGTCCTCAGCCAACAGAAATCCTACGGCCAATGCGGCAAGATCGGTCGGCGTGCACATCAACGAGAAGCTACCGACGTCCGCGACGGTGATGGTCACAATATCTTCGACGGCGACCTCGCAATGATCTCGGATCGGCGGACCGCCAACGGTGCTGACGCGCAGCGGAGCAACATGCACGATCGGAAGCACTGTCTCCGCAGATCTCTCCCCGCCATTGTCGAGATTGAGCACGTCGTCTTCACCCGTTAGTAGGTCATGGCCTCCGTTGCTACGCGTAGCCCGCAAGTTTATTGTTGCGGTCTGAGAATCGCAATTCCGGCTGCCCGCTACGCTTCGGGGCGTGCCTTTCGGGGTGGCTTTCTCTGCCCGGACGGGATTCGAGCCCGGCGATTTGGGCGGGCGCGGAAACCGTTGTCGACTTGAGGGGGAAATGCTGCTATCTTTGGACGCCAAGGACGAACGAGCGCGTAGGAGCAAGCTGATGCCGTCGGCGGAACATATTATCGTCACCAAGAACAACGGAATCAACGTCATCGAGTTCAATGATCGAAAGATCCTCGATGAACTGGCCATCCGGGAGTTGGGCGAGCAGTTGCAAGATGTGGCGGAGTCGCAGGACGGCGTCCGGATTCTGCTTAACTTTCAAAACGTCGAGCACCTCTCGTCGGCCGCTTTGGGCATGCTGATCACCTTGGACCAGCGGGTGAAGGAGCGTAAAGGGGCACTCAAGCTCTCCAATATCAACCCCCAGATTTACGAAGTCTTCAAGATTACCCGATTAAATAAGTTGTTCGAGATACACGAATCTGCGGCGCGGGCGCTCGGAGCGTTTTGACCAACCCATGTCGCACGGTTCGCTCATCCGAGGGGAATGGTAGAGCCGGTCAAGCAGGGGGCGCCGGTGCGTCGGATTCATGACCCAGCCCGATTCTGAACACATTCGAGACGACAGGTATCGCGCCATCCGCGTCAAGAGCACGCTGGAGGACGCCAAGCTACCGGAGATGGAGATCCTTGCAGACGTGCGCCGCCACCGCTTCTGCGAGGAGGCGGAGTTTGCCATCAAGCTCGCGCTTGAAGAGGCCATGACCAACGCCGTCAAACATGGCAACTGCAACGACGCGTCCAAGCAGATTACGGTGTATTTCTTCGTGGACGATGAGCGCGCGGAGATCATCGTCTGTGACGAAGGCTGTGGATTCGAGCCGGGCGGCGTTCCGGACCCCACAGAAAACGATCGGCTGACGCTGCCAAACGGACGCGGCATCATGCTGATGCGTGCCTATATGGATGAAGTCGAGTATCGGTGCAACGGTCGAGAAGTCTGCCTGGTCAAGCTAAACAAAAGGTAAACAAAGCCATGCAAGCAACAGACACGCTGAGTGTTGACGTCGCCCAAGGTGATCAGAGTGTGGTGATTACGCCCGTCGGAACCGCATCGATGGACCTGTACGAAGGGCTCGCCGCAGCACTCGTGAAAGCTTGCGAATTGAAGCCGCCCGTGCTGGTGATCGATCTGGAGAAGCTGGATTTCATCTGCTCGCTGGGCCTGGGCTGTCTCGTGGTGGCCCACGTTCGGGTGCGAAGGTATGGCGGAAAGATGACGCTGGCCAATCCCACCGCGCCCATTCGCGACATGTTGGCAGCGACGAAGCTCGCTACGCTCATGCCTATCTACGATTCCACCGAAGACGCGCTGGCCGCCGGTTGACTGTGCTCGTGTGAGTGTCACACGGCGACACTTGCGGCGCCAAGGGCTCGCCGGACGATCGCGGATCGCTGTGCGCCGTGTTGCCCGACCCCGAGTTCCAGCGCCGCGCCGGCCTCTGCATCGATTTGCCCGAGGTGTCGGTTGATCGCCAGACCGTCGACTTCCTCGTTCTCGGCCGGAAGCTCTGACGAGCTGAACCCGCCCATCAGCGTAAATGACTCGTACCGAACCCCCTCGTCGGCGGCCAGCTCCACCGCTGACCGATCCCAGTCGTCCAGCGACAGCGCCCCGGAGTTGACGGCCTCGCGCATGGCCATGAACTCCTCGGCAAGCGTCGGAACCTTCAACGCGGTCCCGCCGCAAATCGTGACGAACAGATGAGACCGTCTGGGCAGACCGTTCTTGGCCCGGTGGCGATTCTCCAATATCTGCTTGGCGATGGTCGGGAGTCTGAACTCGGCACCGCCGAAGATTACCACGCAGATTTTCTCGCCGGCGGTGAGTTCCCCGTCCCGGCCACCCATGATGCAGAAGTGAAACATCGAACACCTTTCGCCGCTGAACCCGTTTTCGGATGCACTCTCTGGTCGTATTCGCGGGTCGGCCCGCAGTATTCCAGACGCCGGGCGACGTTAGAGTACGGCCGAATGGTGTATGGTGCACCCCAAAACGGGCGGCTCGGGAGCACCTGCTCGAACGCCGCCGACCTGTGCCCACGCAAGTGTGGGCAGGCCAACCCGAACGGGAAGATCCTCGCACTTGCAGGTAAAGAGGCACCGTAATCCTGGATCGTCTTTCGTAGGGCGTTTTTTCCCCGGACAAACTAGCCCAGGATCAGGGAATGTCCAATTCAGACTGAGGCAGCACGACGGTGGGCTGACACAATGACCCACTCCCC
>JAJDDU010000103.1 GCA_029260155.1 Phycisphaerae bacterium
GGTTCTTGGAGTCTGTAAGATCTTCCTGACACCTTTGTTTTTGTATGTTTTTCTCGCGCGATACAGTAGCATCGCCCCGGAGCGATGTCTCAGGTCGAGTATCGCCTGTCGCTACGCACGAGTCTGGCGTCAGGCATTCGAAGGAGGAGTTAGTTGCAGATCCGCCCCCACCGAACCGAGGATGATGCCACGGGGTTTCTTGAACTGGTTGAGTCTGTAGTCGCAGGCGCGTTGTTCTTGTACCGCCCCGATAGGTTGTACCTGGTTCACATTGACAACTGGTTCGACCATACGTGGCTTGAGTATTCGGGGAAATCACTGGGCGCCGTTGGATGGTGGAAGCATGGGGAGCACCTGACCATTCCGCCGTTTGTGCCGAACCGTGTCTTGGCACAGCAGCATTGGGCACGTGATCCTGAATCCGGTTCCTTTGTGTCCGAGCCCGCGGCACCTGTGCACATTTGGACAGACAGTGGGTCGAATCTCCAGAGGCGCGTGTCAGTTATCGCGCCTGAAGCTGCGCTTCTTTGGTACACCGGCAAGACTGCCGTGAACAACCGCGGTGCGATCATGGTGCATGTTCCGGACGGCGAAGAGGACGGCTACTGGGCGTGGTATGTTGGATTCTCCGGAAAGAGTGAGTGGGCCGCGTCAGAGTTTCGTGGGATCAGCAGGGAAGAATTCCGCAGGCTCTTCACGCAAGAATTGTCGAACGGTGGGGTGTAGGGACGGTGTGCGGAGCGATTGGTGCCTGTCGTGTTGGTCGTCCCCCGCTTATGCGGCGCACGGGTGGGCGACCGCGTTGAGCGGAAGTCAGTTGGAACTACGCACGCCTAGCGATCCAATCGAGACCCCAGGTCCGAAGGGTCTGGGCCACCCGTCCACGCGTTCGCGTCATTCGGGGCGTTTGTGGAGGTAGGCGGCGTCTTCCAGGCGGGCGGTGCCGTTTGAGGATACTGCGAGTTTTCCGTTCGACCAGATGGAGGCGGCGGCGAATCGTCCGTCTTTGGCGAGGGCGTACATTTTTACGTCGAATTTTGGGCGGCCTTGATCGTCGAGGAGGCGGGGATCTTTGGTGTGGTCTGCGATACGCTTGATGACGGCCATGCACGCTTGGGCGGGGGACGCTCCTTGGCGCATGAGTTCGATGACTGCGAAGGCGCCGCAGTTTTTGATGACGGCTTCGCCGCGGCCGGTGCTGCCGGCTGCGCCGACTTCGTTGTCGACGTACATGCCCGCGCCGACGATTGGCGAGTCGCCCACGCGCCCGGGGATCTTGTAACTCAGGCCGCTTGTCGTGGTGACGGCGCTGAGGTCGCCGGCGGCGTTGAGCGCGCTGCAATGGATCGTCCCGTAGGTAAAGTCGATGGCGCCGGCGGCACGCGACTGCTTGCGGTCGTCGGTCGCTTCGAGCGGCGGTAGCCAATCGTCACGGTCGGAATGCGATTCCTTCCAACGCAGCCAGATTTTGCGGGCATCGTCTGTGAGCAGGTCTTGTTCCTTGAAGCCATGTGCTTTTGCGAAACGCAATGCGCCCTGGCCGACGATCATCGCATGGTCGGTTCTTTCGAGCACGAGTTTGGCGACGCGCGAGGGATGGACGATGTTGCGAATGGCGGCGACCGCGCCGCAGTTGTGAGTTGGCCCGTGCATGACTGAGGAGTCGAGTTCGACGATGCCGTCTTCGTTTGGCAAGCCGCCGAGTCCTACGGAGTGGTCGCTTGGATCGGCTTCGACGATGTTCACGCCTGCGATTACGGCGTCGAGCGTGTCCGCTCCATCGGTCATCAGCGAAGCGGCTTTTTCCACGGTGCGCAGTCCGTTGGCGCTGCTGATGGCGATCGGTGCGTTTCGCTGCCCGGTCTGAGCGATTGCCCGGGCGGGTCGGAGCTTGCCGGCGGCTGCAATGGCGGCGGTGGAAGCTAGGAATGTGCGTCGGGTAACGGCGTTGTTTGTCATTGAAATCCTCGCTGGTGTTCGGCGGAATCAGCCGCCCGTCCGATAAGTTTCGTTGAATTCTAGGCTTGCCATGCGTGTTTGAAAAGTGCGCGTGTGAATTGGACGATTACGAAAGGTGGTGGGCGCTGCGCGCGTCAAGAAGGAGTTCGGTGTTCATGGTCGGAGCGGTCGGCGAGAATCAGGCAGCCAGTTCGATGATGAACGCCTTTCTGCGCGAGCTGGGCGGCTCGCGTGGCGGGCGACGTTCTTCGGCGCCGCACACCGTCGAACGTGCGGAGGGTTCGCGCGCGATCGGTGGTAAGAGCGAGCTCACCGAGGAAGAGCGACGGGAGGTCGAGGAGCTCAAGCAGCGTGATGCGGAAGTCCGCCGTCACGAAGCTGCGCACAAGGCGGCGGCTGGATCGTTTGCAAAGGGCGGGCCGCAATTCGAATTCACGCGGGGTCCCGATGGACGCCAATACGCCAGCGGCGGCGAAGTGCAGATTGACACGTCGGAGGTTTCGGGCGATCCGCGTGCCACGTTGCGCAAGATGCAGCAGATCCGCCAGGCTGCCAACGCTCCAGCCAATCCGTCGTCGCAAGATCGGGCGGTGGCGGCGCAGGCTGCTCGGCAGGAGTCGGCTGCGCGAGCCGAGCTGGCGCAGCAAGGGTTGGACGACGGAGCGTCGCCCGCCGCCGGCGTGGATGTCGCTGCTCGGTTTTCACAACCCGCTTCATCCGGGCAATTCATCGACGTGAGTGCCTAGCGTACACACCTATCAACCCCTCCGGGCAGACGTCACTGCATCCCGCGCGGTGTCGATCGGTGGTTGATTTGTGCGAGATCGTGTAGGATTTTGAGGCGATTTCAAGGGCTGATACGGAGAATCCGCTGATGAGTGACACGGCATCGACAAAAGATCGAGTATTTCCGCCGGCTGCGGGTCTCTCCAGTCGAGCGCACATCGGCTCGATGGAACGCTACCGGGAAATGTATCAACAGTCTGTCGAAGACGCCGACGGGTTCTGGTCTGCGGTGGCAGAGGAGTTTCATTGGCAGGAGAAATGGTCCACGGTCCGCGCGTTCGATTTCAAGGACGCCATCTCCATCAAGTACTTTTTAGGGGCCAAGACCAACATCTGCTACAACGCGCTGGACCGTCATCTCGAAAAGCGCGGCGATCAGGTCGCCATCATCTGGGAAGGCAACGAGCCCGGTACGGACGCCAAGCTGACCTACCGCGAACTGCACGAAAAAGTGTGTCGTCTTGCCAACGCGATGAAAGACCTGGGCGTTGAGAAGGGCGATCGCGTTTGTTTGTACATGCAGATGGTTCCTGAGTTGGCGGTGGCTATGCTGGCGTGCGCACGAATTGGCGCGATTCACTCGGTGGTGTTTGGAGCGTTCTCCGAGGATTCACTCAAGGACCGTATCCAGGACTCGTCGTGCAAGATTCTGGTCACTCAGGACACCGCATTGCGGGGGCGCAAGTCCGACATTCCGATGAAGGCCAAGGCCGACGCCGCTGTTGCAGAATGCCCGAGCATTGAAAAGGTGATTGTGTTCAGGCGCACCGGCCATGACGTCTCGATGAAGTCCGGTCGCGATGTCTGGTGGCATGACGTTGTGGATTCAGCCGGCACTCTTTGCGCGCCCGAGTGGGTCGATTCGGAGCACCCGCTGTTCATTCTTTACACCTCCGGGTCGACCGGTAAGCCCAAGGGGGTGCAGCATTCCACCGGCGGCTACATGGTCTACACTTCGCTGACTCACAAGTATGTGTTCGACTACCACGACGGTGATGTCTATTGGTGTACCGCCGACATTGGCTGGGTAACGGGTCACTCGTACATCGTCTACGGTCCGTTGCTTAATGGGGCGACCAGCGTCATGTTCGAGGGCATTCCCACCTATCCCGACGCCGGGCGATTCTGGGACGTGGTCGAGAAGTACAAGGTTAACCAGTTCTATACCGCGCCCACAGCCATTCGGGCATTGATGCGCGAGGGCGAGGAGTTTCCCAAGAAACGCGACCTTTCCAGCCTGCGCGTGCTTGGTACGGTCGGTGAGCCGATCAATCCCGAGGCGTGGATGTGGTACCACAAGTGGATCGGCCACGAGCGCTGTCCGATCGTCGACACGTGGTGGCAGACGGAGACGGGTGGTATTCTGATCACGCCGCTCCCGGGCGCGACGCCCACCAAGCCAGGGTCGGCTACGCTGCCGTTTTTTGGCGTGAAACCGGTATTGCTTACGCCCGAAGGCGAGAGAATCGAGGGGGCCGGCTCTGGCGTCCTGTGTCTCGAAGAGCCGTGGCCTGGGATCATGCGGACGATGTATGGGCAACACGAGCGGTTTAAGGAAGCCTACTTTAGTAGCTATCCGGGTTTGTACTTTACGGGCGACGGGTGTCGGCGTGACGCGGACGGGTACTACTGGATTACGGGCAGGGTGGACGACGTGATCAATGTTTCAGGCCATCGTATGGGCACGGCCGAGGTCGAGAGTGCTCTGGTGTCCCACCCCAAAGTGGTCGAGGCCGCTGTTGTCGGGTTCCCACACGAAATCAAAGGCCAGGGCATTTACGCATACGTGACGCTGGCCGGCGGGGAAGCGGAGTCCGACGCGCTTAAGGTTGAGTTGGTTACGCATGTTCGCAAAGAGATCGGACCCATCGCAGCGCCCGACATGATTCACTGGGCGCCGGGTCTGCCGAAGACTCGTTCCGGCAAGATCATGCGGCGAATCCTGCGGAAGATTGCCGAGGGCCAACCGGACCAGGTCGGGGATACGTCAACGCTTGCAGAGCCGAGCGTCGTGGAAAACCTGGTCAGGACGTACAAGCCGTTGTAGGGCGAATCCGCCTTCTCGTATTCAGCAGTCCGAAAACCGACGGGCTGTTTGTGCGCACTCATATCGGACACGGCGTTGCGCAATTCCTGGATATTACTCATCTACGGTGCCTAAGGATCCGACGGGCGACATCCCACTTCTTGGAATCAGCATCACCCAGAGTTGACTCGGCGGTCATCGCTCAAGATGAATCGTATGTTTTTGATGCGTCAGTAGTTTGATGCTGGATGGGGACACGACATTCGATCTTGTGGTAGTGGAATCGTATTGGTTGGTGGAGAGTATCTAATGTCGTCACACAGCAGATTAACTGAGGGCCATAGCGCTCGCTCGTTCCTTTTTCCTGTCCGAATGGCCTGTGCCTGTGCGGCGGTCGCAGTAACGGCTGCACCATTGTATGCGTATGATGCGCCGTCCGTCCTGCGTGTCGAGCAGGACTGGCGTCTTATCTTGAACGAACCCAACGACGATGTTCAGTCGCCGCAGCTTCATACGACGATGTTGCTCGGACTCGACGGTGATTCTGAGCCGTACGTTGTCCAAGTGTGTTGGAACTACCGCGAACACCCAGCTTTCGAGGCTGGCGGAGTACAGGTTCAGCTGTGGCATGGCGAAGAGAGGGTTGCATCGCAGCACGTGAGCCTTGCACCCCTCAGCGCCCCGCTTGAGACGATCACCTGGACGCAGATCGTGGAGATTGACGGCTCTGTTGTTTCGTTTCGAATCTCCGACGGACACTCCACGACGTGGGGCTCATTTGGTCGCGGAATGCAGCTCGTGGCCGACACCTCGCTAACCAATCTCAATGGATACAAGACGCGGTCGTCAATGGACGGATCGATGATCACCTACGGTGCAAACCGGGTGGATTCTCTGACCATTACCGGCGTTCGGTGGTACGGTCAGGAAGGCTTGTTGCTCGACGATGCGTTGCCGCACGTTGTGTATCGGCTGGAAGGCAATTAAGGGAATGTGCAACATGCATCACGACTGTGTTTGAAGGGAGATCCCATGGGTGAGATCGAAGGAATACTGCGCAACGGCAAACGGCGTGGAGTTGCCGCTGTCATGGTCCTTGTGTCGCTCCTGATGCTTCTCGGCGTGGCTGCGCTCGCGGTAGACGCGGGGTATCTCTACAACGTCAAGACCGATATGCAGCGCGCTGCGGACGCCGCCGCGATGGCGGGCGCTTGGGATCTACTTGACGAAGACAAGCTGTCAGGGACGCCCTTTATGGATGAAGAGATTGCCGCCGCCCGGGTCAGCGCGGTTCAGTTTGTCGAGCTCAATACGATGCTCGGCGGTGACGCGAGCATGGGCATGAACATCGCGAACGACGTCGGGGGCGACATCGTCATCGGCTATCTCGACGATGTGGGCGACTCGATCGATAGCATGTCGTTCGCCGATCCGAATGAGTTCAACACTGTGGTGGCACGCGTTCGGCGAGATGAGTCCCACGGCGGCGCCGTTTCGCTGTTTTTTGCACGGACGTTTGGGAAAGACACCGCGGCCGTGTCAGCGGAGGCGGCTGCGATGCTCAAGGATGGCGTGGTCGGGTATCGCGTGCCGTCTGACGATGTGAACGCCAGCCTGCTGCCCCTCGCGTTGCACATTGATACTTGGCGGGCCATGTTGGCCGGCGTTAGTCACAGCGGCGACAATTACGATTTCGACAGTGATTCCGAATCGGTTGTGTCCATGGGTGACGGCATTCAGGAACTCAATATTTATCCCGGTGGTGGAGCCAACCAATTGCCACCGGGGAATTTCGGGACCGTCGATATCGGTAGCGCCAACAACAGCACCGCTGACATCGCTCGGCAAATTGTGCATGGGGTTAATCGAGCGGACTTGGCGCATTTTGGTGGCGAATTGCGGCTTGGTGACGACGGGACGCTCACGCTGGAGGGTGACACCGGACTCAGCGCATCAGTCAAGGATGACTTGGAGGCCATTCTCGGGATACCGCGTACCGTTCCGCTCTTCAACGCGGTGGCCGGACCGGGGAACAACTCGGTGTACACGATTGTGGGGTTTGCCGGGATTCGTGTCATGCACGTTAAGCTCACAGGGCCGATGAGCGGGAAAGAGGTCATCATTCAACCGGCCTTCGTCATCGACGAAACTGCGGTAACGGACGAAGGATCTGGCAACAGCTACTTCGTTTATCTGCCGGTACAACTCGTCAAATAGCGCGGGCACGTCGTCTGCGGGTGCGGGTCATTCCGGCTGGAATCTCTGCAAAGACGCGGAGGGTGGGTATCGATTCCTTCACGATAAATAGGTGACTGTCCCGAATGGCACTGCCGTTTATATAGTAAGGACTTACATCGATTTTCCTTTCCGTAGTTCGGCCTTGGCTTCGGCGCGTG
>JAJDDU010000104.1 GCA_029260155.1 Phycisphaerae bacterium
GATGGACATTGGGGCGGGAGCGTAGCACGCTTGTGTCAACTTGCGGATCACCGATGAGTACGAAATTGGCGTGTGGCATCAACTGGGCGGCGCTCGCGATTAGCTCGATATCTATCCAGTGGTGCAGGAGACCGAAAAACCCGATGGTGGTTCCTTGGCTGCGGGGTAGGTCGGCCGGCGGGGCCAAGTTCCGATCGACTGCTTGCGAAAAGTGCGTGTCGTCCACGCCGTGACGGACAAGATGGACATTGGGGTGCATCGCGGAGCGCGACGCGAACAAGGCGTCGGACGTTGCGAACACGACGTCGGCAGAGTCGAGTAGTCGCCGTTCTGCTGCTTGGGTAGTGTGTCGGTCAACGCCTTCGAACTCAGCGTGCTCGTCGACGCAGTAGTAGACGACGCACTCCTCATCGAACTGTCCGGCGAGAAAGGCTACGTCCGGCGCGAAGGACCAGAGTTGAATGGGCTGGTTGGTGGTCTTGCGCACTTGGCGCAGGACGCGGCGAATCTGTGAGATGACCATCCAGCGATTGATGCGCTCAAGCGCGTTTCCCGTGACGCCGGGGATCACCATGGGTGTGAAGTGTGCGAAGTTCTGTCCGATCCGTTGCGGTCCGCGCAGCACGCGACGCAGCGCGGACGTAGCCCCTCGGGCGTCGGCACCGTTCAGTTGGGGTCGGCGCGTGCCGTGGTAGCTCACCCACAACACGTTGTTGTGCCGGCTGAGCATCTGCATGACGTGATGCTTGCTCGTCGGATCAACTTCCCAGTTGCTGGCGACGCAGATGATCGTTCGATCACGAATCATGGGAGCAGAATACTGACTTCACTCATTTTCTTCGCCGCCGTAGGCGTAGTAGCCGTACTTTCGCCCGTATCCGCCGGTGGTCTCGTCATCGCCGACGAGCAACCCTCCGATGATGGGGACGTTGTTGTTTGCGATGTGTTTTAGGGCGCGCTGCGCGACCGGTTCCGGCGTGCGGTTCATTCGCACGACGAAGATGATGCCGAACGTCATCTGCCCGATGATGCCCACATCTGCGACAGTGCTGGCCGGGGGCGTGTCCACGACGGTGTAGTTGAAGTCCCTTCGGAATCGTTCGAACGCGGATCTGGCGCTGTCTCTGCTAAGAAGTTCGGTGGCTGACCGTCCCATGGTTCGCCCGACGGGCACATAGAACAGTCCGGGTACCGGCGTCGGGTGGATGATTTCTTCAAAGGAAGCCCGTCCGCAGAGCAGGTCGGCGAGCCCGACTTTCGATTTGATGTTTAGTAGTTGGCCGAGCTTGCTTTGGCGAAAATCGCAATCGACAATCAGGACCTTAAGGTGTGGGATCTCAGCGAGGCAGAAGCTGAGATTAACCGTTGTGACGCTCTTCCCCTCTTTGGGCACAGCGCTCGAAATCGCGTAGATGCGGTGCTCTCGTCGCGGGTTGGCGCTGAGCAGTCGTGTTCGGAGTGAACGGTACTGTTCGCTCCGCAGCGATGACCGCTTGTAGTAGCACACGATTTCCTCTGACATCCCGGCGACGGGCTTGGCGACGGAGGCGGACTCTGCGACGATTATTGGCTCGCGCATTGCCTCTTGCTTCGCGGTTCCGTACCAGCTTGACCACTTCCTTGGCTCGATGCGCACGCGGGGTCCCTGCGGATCGTTACCGACGCGCTCGTGCTCGGCGCGTTCCATTGCTTCAGCCAATCGTCCCATCAGCCTTGATGCTCCCCCGGTTCGGTGGAAGTCGAAAGCTGAGTGCCGATCGTCGACATGTCAGCCGTTTTCGATTTTCCGTTTTCCGTATTCCCGCTTTCATCGACGACGCGGCTAAGCATCGACCGCGGAACAGTCATCATTCTGTCGTACATTGTTCTTTTTTGCAGGCTCAGGTACGCCATGGAGCCGGTCAACACGACCACGGCGGCCAACATAGCGGCAGTCGCTGGAAAGATGATCATGCTGGAGATCATGCGACGCCGGCGTGCCGCGCTTGAGACGATTTCACCGATTGATTCGAGAATCGGTAGCCCGAGTGTCTCGGTAATCTGACGTCGGGTACGGATGGTGCGGTCAAACAATTCGCTCAGAAGAACGAGCACCACGCTGGTGGTTAAGCTGATGGACAACGCCAGGACGATGACCGTGGAAAGTCGGGGCGATGCAGGCACGCCACCGCCGGTGGCTGGCTTGATCTTTCCGAATAGGATTCCACGCTGGCTGTTTTCCGCCGTGAGCACCCGCCCTATCTGATCCGCATATCCCTGGTACAGCGTCAGTTCTCCTCGCGCGCGGTCCACTTCCGCGAGGCGACTGCTGAACTCCTTGCGTCTCACGAAAGCATCGTGCTGGATGGCTTCTCTCTCAGCGATCACGACCTTGGCGGCTCGGACCTCCGCTGCGTTGTCAGCCTGGAGCTTCTCGAAGATGCCGAGTTCCATATCCGCTCGGGTCCTCCCGGGTCTGGGTACGGCACCGGGGCCTGAAATGGCAGGCGGGTAGACTTCCGTAACCCCATTGACTGAAATGGCGATCGCGTCGAGGGATGATTGTCGCTCGGCCTCCGCCGTCAACTCGTCGCGCTGGCGCTCCATAGCGACGATGCGGGGATGAAGTTCGGTCATGCCGTTGGTGTGCCGCAGGCCGTCGATTTCGGACTGCAGGCGATCGATAGCGGCCAAGAGTTTCAGTGTCTCGGGGCTGCGCCGCACCGCACCGATTCCAAATTCCGGAATGAGGTTTGTCGGGGTGGACGCGGCGGCACCGCGCAGGAAACTCCGGCGTCCCTCGACCTGTGTGTCGAGTTCCTTGCTCTTTCGCTGCAATTCCAGCAGGTTGACACGGCCCTCGGCCAGTTTGGCGGAGGCCGCGCCGGGGTTTAACGGGTCGATTCCCTGATGCTCGGTGCGGAATTCGATGAGGTCGTCCTCAAGTGCCTCGACCACCGTCAGTCGCTTTTGGCGTTCCGTTTCGAACCACGCCTTGGTGTCCTGGAGAACGTCGTTGATGCGGCGCTGCGTGGTGGCGATGTAGTGGTCGCGCACCTCATTGAGCACCTCAGTCATGATTTCGGGATCATCACTCGTGTAGAGGATCTCGATGACATCGAGGTGCTCGCTCGCCTGAAGGAAACGCACATCGAGACCTCTGCCGATTCGTGCGGCAGCCGGCCGCAAACGACCTTCGACCGCCCCGAGTTTCTCCCGATCCTCGTCACGCAGCTTCTCGTCCCTACGTTGCACGAGGCGAAGACGACGAGCAACGTCGATGAGTGAGTCCGGGTTGGAGATGTCTTGCTCAAGAGTCCGCCGGAATGTGATGAATGCGGCGGTCCCTTCGTTGCTGGGGAGGTTGACCAGTACGGAGTCGTCGCGCCGTTCGAACGTCGTCGAGCACACGTAGCGACGTGGTACGTGTAGGCTGAGGCTAAACGCAGCAGTCATCACGAGGCACAGCGGTGTGAAGAACAGCCAGCGGCGTACGTAGAGAATCCGGGTGACTTCGGCCACCGACCGCCGGAGGTCACCGAGCGCGGGGCGATCACCGCCGGACTGTGCCGCCCCGACGCCAGGGTGCAATTGCCCCGGCTTATTGCTTGACGATGGGCTATTCATCGGTCGTGCCTGCCATCTGCGTTTCCCGGATCAGTTGAACCCCGCAGCCGTTCCACCCCTCTGGTCGTCATAGGCATCGGGAATGTCCGCAAGCGCGGCCGGTGCAGTGCCTGCACGAATGACCGGCCTGACTGGGTACAAAGCTTCCTCGATCTTGAGCCCGATCCAGCCAAGCGGTGTTGGCGGAACGTAGACAATGTCTCCGGGCTGCAGCAAGACGTTCATTTTGGTGTCACCCGTCTTGACCATGTGATCAACGTCAACTTCAATCTCGCGGCGCTCGCCCTGGACGGGGCTTGGCCGGATGACCTTGACGCGCGATTTCCAGGCGATTGCCGTCGGGCCGGCGCGAACCAGTGCGTCCATCAGCGTGTCGCGACCCGTGTAGCGCTGCGGTCCACCACCACCGACTTGTCCGAGCACGTAGTAGACATTGCCGGGTTGGCTCACAATGTGTACTTGCACAGATGGATCGTGATAATACGGTGCGAGCAGTTCCCGTAGCTTTGTGGCGACCTCGCGTGCCGTGAGACCGGCCACCTTTACCTCGCCGATCAAACGCAGTTTGATTTTTCCGTCGGGGCGTACGATTCGTCTCTCGCCGTGGATCTCGAGGATCTTCGGAGCGGTCAGGGCGATGGCGTCTGCTGCACCGACCCGGGCCTCGCCCCCCGACACGACATGCTCGTGTGCTTTGAGAAAGGACGCCAGGGATTTGTGCGTGGTCGTTGATCTGCAACCGCACGTGACGCACGAGACAGCAAGAACAAGAGCGATAGGGTGTTTCAACATCACTTCGCACCAATTGCTCGCGTTACCGGCCCACGCACGAACGCGGATCCGTAAAACGCGGACTAAGATCCTTATCGGGTGAACACATCCGGCGCTGAATCTACTTGCATGGTTTTCCGGCACCGAGGGACGATTTTCTAGGGCGATACATAGGCAACGTCCGAAAACACGTATAGGGGGTCCGAAGATCAAGCCTCTAGAGACCTTCAGCCGACACGAAGTCCGACCGATATTCGGAGAGAAACCGGGTGTTGGGCGAGCCGATGTGTGTCGTGCGGAAGCTCCAGCAAACCTGTGAGTGCGTCCATGTACGCTGATTTCTTCGGACTGCGGGAACAGCCGTTCAACAACACGCATGACCCTCGCTATTTTTACTCCACGCCGGAGTACGAAGAAGCGCTGGCTTCGCTCATCTACACGGTGGGCGAAAAGAAGGGATTCACTCTGCTGACCGGCGAAGCCGGCACGGGGAAGACGTTGTTGACGCGTTTGATGCTGTCGCATTTTGGTCCGCGCGTTGCTTTTGCCGAGCTGGGTACGACGCCCCTGACGCCGGAGAACGCGCTGGCTTCCCTGTGTACTGAGCTCGGCGTTGACATCGAATTCTCAGAGGATGTTGCACAGACGATCCGTGCTTTGCAGAGCTACCTGCTGGAGCGGTTCGCCCAGAACAAACCGGTGGTGGTTACGGTCGACGACGCCCACTGCCTTCCTGTGCAGACCCTCGAACAACTGCGTTTCGTTGCCAACATCGAATCGAGCGACTCGATGTTGATTCAGGTCATCCTGGTGGGACAGCCCGAGTTGTGCGCCACGATGGACGATCCCAAACTGAGGCCATTGGCGCAGCGGTGCTTTAGGGCGTGTCATTTGCCGCGCCTGACACGCGCCCAAGTCGGCGCCTACATGCAACACCGATTGAAAATTGCGGGTGGAGACCACCTGGAGCTCTTTGATACCGCGTCGACAGATGCGATCTACGAGTTGTCCGGCGGCATTCCCCGCATGATCAACACCGTGTGCGACAACGTTCTACTCAGTGCATACGCCGGGGACAGCAAGCAGATCGACGCGAACTTTGTGCGCTCGGTGGCATCGAACACCATGCGGCTTCAAGTTGCCCCCGCAGCGAGGAGCACGCGAGGCGCCGCCTCCGCGGTGGTTGAAGAAGTTCCACGCGTCACGCCCGCGCCGGATGTGGGATCCGCGGTCACCAGCCCTCCGCCGGAGAAGCCCAAACGGCGGCAACCCACCTCGATTCTTGAGCAATTGACGCCGTCAACGTCATCGAACGATTTCGAGTGGAAGCTCAGTCGTCAGATGGCCTCGCTCGAATGCAGGGTCGCCGACCTGGTTCACCATCAACCGGAGGGCCCGAGTGACACCCACGCGTGGTTGGCGACGCGCCTGGGCGACATGGAACAAAAGTTGGAGCAGATGCGGACGCAGCACGACGCCGTCTCGCGCCAGTCCGAAGCCCACGTCCGGGAAGCCAGTGCTAAGCTCGAAGCTCAGATTGCCTCGACAAAGGCGATGGCCGACGAAGCGATTTCGAGAATCAAGGACCAATCGCGCAAAGCCAAAGAGCTGGCCAGCGCGGTCGCGTCGTCGAATCTACAGCGTCATGCTGCCGCCCAACGCCCCGTGGGCAGATTGGACGACGTGCGTCGCGCGGCCGAGCGTCTCGATCAATCCGCCGATGCGCTTAGGGCCGCGCCGCGCGAGGCAAGCGGTTTTGCCGAGGCGTCGCAAGACGCGATCGAGGTGGAACGTCGCATTGACCTGCTTCGCAAGCGAATGGACTCCGCGTTCGCCCACTCCGCACCGACGCAGAGCCTGTTGCAGAATGTTCGCGGGCTCACGCGGTTGGCCGACAGCGTCAACACCAACGCCGTCGAAGGCACCGACCCGGACGCCGAAAACTCCGATTGAAACGCGAGACCGCGCCGGCAGCTGTGCATCGTCTTTTGTGTGGCATGCCCGCCCGCGCGTGGTCATGAGACGCGACGCCTCTTTTCATTTGTGCGAAGTGCAGGTACAATCGAGTTCTAGAGCCGAAAGTCGCAAACGAGTTCAGGATTCTGCCTCCTGAGTTCATAATCCTGCATTCTGAATTCTCGATTCATGCACTTGCACGTCGTCATGGCATTCGCGCTGCTGATCTGGTGGCCCCGGGAGCGCCCGATCGATCCGATCATCACCTCGTCGGTCGCTGTCTGGACCGCTGTGCTGGGGCAACTGGCGATCGCCTGGACCTTGGCCTGGGTGGCATCGGTCGCCGATCTTCGCGCCATGCGGACGCACCCGAACGGCGCGCATCATGCGCAACGCGGGCACCATCGCAGGGTGCTTCTCTTACGGGGCTACGTTTTGGCGACGTTCGTCGTTGATCTGGCGCTGACGCGTTGGCCGGACATGATCGCTGCGTTTGCACCGATCGCGCGCGTTCCGGCGCTGGCTGAACTGATCATCATCGCGCCATTCCTCTTGGGCAGCGTTTTGTTGCTGGTGGCCACCTACCCCACCGACCGAGTTCTCCGTGGATTCGTCGAGGACCAAGCCACAGTGAAGATCGCCGAGCCGTGTCCGCGGTGGAGCATGTGGTCGTATCTGGATTTCAACATTCGACACCAGTTGCTTATCGTGGTCGTTCCGATGACCCTGATCCTGTTGGCGTATGACGTTGCCCGCGACTATGAGGATCGCATGGGCGATAGCCTTCGCGTGCCATGGCTTCCCGATCTTGCGCTTGGTGTGGCTGCCGCTGCGGTGTTCATCGTCGCTCCGTTGCTCATGAAACGCATCTGGACGACGCATTCGCTTCCAACGGGTGCGCTGCGGGACAAACTGGTCGGCATGTGCGACCGGATCGGGCTTAAGTGTCGCGACATCCTTGTATGGCGGAGCGGCCAGATGCTGGTCAACGCAGCCGTGATGGGTTTGTTTCCGCGTTTGCGTTACGTGATGCTGTCCGACGGGCTCCTCGCGTCGATGAAGGACAGGCAGATTGAGGCGGTCTTCGGGCATGAAGCCGGGCACGTTCGACACCGGCATATCCAGTTTTTTCTTCTGTTCGCGGTCGGCAGCATGCTCATCTCTGCGGGTGTGATGGAGATTCTCTATCGGTGGTCGCTGGCGGAGGATGGTCCTCGATGGCTGAACTCAGCCGTTATTCAAGGCGTGGGGTTTGTGGCCATCGCGATTCTCTGGGGCGTGGGTTTCGGATTCGTCTCGCGTCATTTCGAAAGACAGGCCGACTTGTTCGGTGCGCGCTGTATCACTCCCGTTGACGCGGCCGATTGCCTGCTGCCGTGTGGCGTGCACTCCGATGCGACTGCGCCCGCGGGTTCGAGACTTCGGCTGTGCTCGACCGGCGCGGACATCTTCGCGACGGCGCTCGACCGGGTGGCGTTGTTGAACGGGATTCCGCCCGAAGAGCCGAGTTGGCGTCACTCGTCGATCGCGAGCCGGATCGCGTTTCTTCGCAGCTTGGCGTCGGATCCGACGCGCGTGGAGTCGTTCGAACGCCGGATTCGTCGGATCAAGCGTGCCTTGATCGTGGTCTGCGTTGTGGGTCTTGCAGTATCGGCGTACTATGTGCAACCGTACGTATCGGCTGAGCTGGAGAGGATGACCTCAACGGTCGGTAAGAGTTGATGTGACATCACATTTTTTGGCCGGAGCTTCCCACTTGGCAGCACGCGTAATTGACGGCAAGAAAATCGCCTCGGAACTCAAGCGGAACACTGCCGCGCAGACCGAGCAATTGATGGCTCAGGGGCATCGTGTGCGTCTCGACGCCGTGATGGTCGGCGATCCTTCGGTGGGCGCGCTGTACGCCCGATCGCAGGAGCGGTATTGCGCTTCGGTACAAATCGACTACAAACTACACGCCCTCGGGCCCGACGCGACCGACGCGGACATCCGCAAGATCATCGATCGCCTCAACAGAGATCGCGATGTGACCGGCATCCTTCTGAATCTGCCGCTTCCCGCGCACATCGACACTGCGGCGATGCAGTATGCAATCGACCCCTACAAAGACGTCGAAGGGGTGAACCCATCCAATATTGGGCTACTGTTTTATGGCGCGCCGATCATAGCGCCGTGCACCGCGCTGGCGGTCATGGAGATCCTGCGTTATGCCGAGTGCGACCCGCGCGGACTCGATGCGGTTGTGGTCGGGCAAGGCGCGATAGCGGGTCGGCCCACAACGCTCTTTCTGCAACACGAGTTGGCCACTGTCACCGCGTGTCACGCGGAAACGCGAGACCTGGTCGCCCACACGCGAAGCGCGGACCTGCTCATTGTTGCCGTCGGCAAGCCCCATCTCATCGGCGCCGAGCACGTTAAGAAGGGGGCAGTGGTCATCGACGTCGGTATCAACCGCGTACCTGATGAATCCAGCGAGTCCGGGTCGAAGACGGTCGGCGACGTGCGCTACGACGAGGTGGCTGAGATCGCGTCGGCCATCACGCCAGTGCCCGGAGGTGTGGGTCCGGTCACTGTCGCAATGTTGCTACGCAGTGCAGTGGACGCAGCGCGCACTCAACTCCTCAGTCCCCGTCGACTCGACAGTTGACACAACTGCGTGCGGCCATCTCGCGCGGCACAGCGACGAATCCGCCCCCCACTGCCGGCCGACGGGTCATGGTGTAGCGTCCGATGTTGCCCGGTGGACTGGCTACTCGACCGCCCTACTCTCAATTGAGGATTTGCTTGGGATCGACACCTGGAATTCGGTATAATGCGGGCATTCCAAATTCGCCACGGAGTTTGAACAATGAGGTTTCTATCGCACACCGCCCGAAGCCCGAGACTGTCTGCGAGTATCTGGTGTCTGCTCGTCGGCGTGGTGGCTATTCCGGGACAGTGTGCGCTGGCTGGGGGCATCAATCGAACGATTGTGACGCCGATCTTGCGTACGGGCGATCCGGCGCCGGGGATTGACGGGGCCACGGTCATCTGGGTAGGCAAGCCGCAGATCGACGCCGGGGGCGCGGTGTCGTTCGAGGCGTTCATCGCGGGCGATGGCGTCGACGGGTCGAACAACTTGGTGCTGTACTACGGCCCGCCGGGTGGGTTGGCCGTTGTCGCGCGCGAAGGGGATCAAGTGCCGGGCTTGCCGCCGGGCGTGATCTACGACGATTGGGAAGTGACGTACTCAATGGGCGAAGACGGCACGCTGTCGATCGGCGTAATCC
>JAJDDU010000105.1 GCA_029260155.1 Phycisphaerae bacterium
TGGGACAGCTTCGGCGTTATTGCGAGAATGTGATTCTGCTCTTTGATTCCGACGCGGCCGGCGTGGCGGCGGCTGATCGCGCTTTGGCCGTTGCGCTGAAGCAGAATCTGGCTGTGAAGTTGGCCAACGTCCCAGGAGAGAAGGACCCTTGCGATTATTTGCAACGCACGGGGGAACAAGGGTTTAGGGACGTATTGAATTCCGCCGTGGACGCGCTAGTATTCAAATGGAATCGCACCAGAAGTCGCTACGTCGGGGCCGACTCGACGGCCTCGCGGCGGGATGCGGTTTCGGAGTTTGTCGCGTTGGTGGCGGACTTGGCTGGATTCGGCGTCTTGGACGGCATTCAGCAGGGCATTGTCATCGGGCAGATTTCGGGCCTGCTGTCGGTGCCGCCGGAGCAGGTGCGACGCCTGATGGTGAACAGCCGTCAGACTATTGGGAGGAGAGCGGAATCACACGACACAGGATCTGTAATAGACCGACGCCCACGTGATGCGGAGCAAGCGGCTTTGTACACGATGCTTGAGGTTCTGGTGAACGAGCCTGGGCTTTACGAAAGCGTTGCGGTCTGCTTTGTTCCCGAGCGTTTCGTCGATCCCGTGCATCGGCGGATTGCGGGGTACGTGCAGGACTTGGGGGAAGCGCTCGGAGAGTTTCAGTTTGCGGAGTTGCAGGCACGGGTAGAAGACACGTTGGAGGCGGAGCTCCTAACGGATCTTGCGATCCGTGGCGCCGGCGTGGGAAACTACGCGGCGACATTGGACGGAGCTGCACAGCGCCTCGCGGCGATCGATGCGAATCGCGAGACGGGAAGATTGGCGGAAGAGTTCAGACGCGAAGAGGCGGCCGGGCTGCCATTGGAATCCGATGATTTGCGAGTCCGACTCTCGCAGATCAGTCGGCGATTGGCCGGGCATTCTCAGTTCGCGCATCAGCGGGCAATTGATGAAAACGGTGGGGCGGGCGTCGTTGCGTCGCCGGCTCCTGATGGTGAGGTAAGGCAGGAATAACTGTAGCTTATGGAAACAAACCCGAACACAACGGTTGATGCCGGCCCGGTTGAAGAAGCGCTGAGTATGCTCGTCGAGCGTGGCCGGGAGCGTGGGTATCTCACGTGGGAAGTCTTGAACGACACCATTCCCGACGAGGCGGTAGACCCGGACAAACTCGAGACGTTAATGATCCGTCTCGACGAAGCCGGGGTCGAGATGCTCGACGAAATCGACGCAGCTCGACTTGAAGCGTCTCGCAAGCGGAAACCGCGATCGCGCGAGGCCAAGCGTGCGGCGGAGGCCGCGGAGGAACCCCCCGCGAGTGCAGGCAAGAAGACCACCGAGCGCGCGGTGGGTCTTGTTTCGGCTGATGTCCGTAGAATCGACGACCCGGTGCGCATGTACCTCTCGCAGATGGGTGAGATTCCGCTGCTCACTCGCGAGGAGGAAATCCGCTTGGCCAAGAAGGTTGAACTGACGCGGATGGCCTTCCGAAAGATGGTCCTGGAAAACGACTATTGCGCCGATCAAGCCACGAAGATCCTTCAGGATGTTCGTGACGGGCGGCTTCCGTTCGACCGAACGATGAAGATTTCGACGTGGGAGCATATGGCCAAGGGGACGATTCTGTCCCGGCTGCCGAGCAATCTGGCGACTGTTCTGGCGTTGCTCAAACAGAACGACGAGACGTGGGAACGTCTTCAGGAACGGCGGGTGGCCAAGAAACTGGTGCGCGAAAGCTCGGTGTTAATGAACACGCGCCGGCGGAAGATTTCGCGTTTGCTTGAGGAATTGTCACTGCGGACTTCTCGGATTCAGCCGTTGTTTAAGCGGTTGGTGAACTGGAACCGCAAGATGAAGGACCTGGAGCGCCGGCTCGTTGCCGAAGAAAAGCGTCGTACGGTCTCCGAGGAAGATCACTGTGCGATGTCCGAAGAGTTGGACGGCATTCAATCGCTCGTGCGGTCGGACAGTGAAGGTTTGACCGAGCGGATCAACTCGATCCGTCGCGTGTTCAGCGAGTATGAAGACGCCAAGCGAAAGCTGTCGGGAGGAAACCTTCGCTTGGTAGTCAGCATTGCCAAGAAATACCGCAACCGAGGCCTCAGTTTTCTGGACATCATCCAGGAAGGCAACACCGGGCTGATGCGGGCGGTCGACAAATACGAGTACAAGCGCGGCTACAAATTCAGCACCTACGCGACGTGGTGGATTCGCCAGGCCATCACGAGAGCGATCGCCGATCATGCCCGTACCATTCGCATTCCGGTGCACATGATCGAAACCATGAGCCGTCTGCGCAATATCAGCAAGCAGCTGCTTCAAGAACTCGGTCGCGAGCCGACGATCGAAGAGATCGCCCTGCGGGCTGAGATGCCGGTGAGCGAGGCGCGCCGCGTGCTGAAGATCAGCCGGCACCCGATCTCGTTGGATCGCCCGGTTGGCGAAAGTGAGGATTCGTACTTTGGTGACTTCATCGAGGATGCCCGAGCGGATTCGCCGGTTGTTTCAGCCGGTTCGGAGATGCTCAAGGACCGTATCGAGGAAGTTCTCAAGACGCTGACCTATCGCGAGCGCGAGATTATCAAGCTCCGCTTCGGCATCGGCGACGGTTACACCTACACGCTTGAGGAGGTCGGCAAGATCTTTAAGGTCACCCGTGAGCGTGTTCGCCAGGTCGAAGCCAAGGCCATCCGCAAGCTCCAGCATCCGGTGCGGGCGCGCAAGCTCGAGGGCTTCCTCGGCGGGCAGATAGAACAGCCGGTGTAAGCTCGCTCGCCCCGCGAAGGGTGGGCGGTCAGGCAATCAATGCGATTTTCGTTGGAGGAGTGACGCTTGGTGTCACTCCTCCGTTCATTGAGGCAGCGGCCATGACGCGCGAGCAGGCATGGGACGCCGTCGAACCGCATCGCGAGGACGAGGTCGCTCGACGGCTTGCATCCCACGTGGTCATTGACCACGCTGCGCGAGAAGCTGATCAAGATCGGAGCCACGGTGGCCCGGCATTCCAAGTACGTAACCCTTCAAATGGCGGAGTTGGCCGTGCCGCGCGAGTTGTTCGCGGCGATCTTGGAGCGGATTCAGCGGTTCGGTGTTTCACTGCCGCCGTTGCTGCAGCACAGAGGACTGTCGCGAAAGAGCAAATAGCATGGCGATCCCAGCCAAACGCTGGTTGGTGCTGCGCCGTGCAGCGGCCGTTCGCCTGCCACAGCGTCCCGACGCACGGAAAGGGCCCAGATTGGGCATTCAAACGCAGGCATTCCGGACAGGATCTTCGCGCGAACTTGGATCGGGAGCGAAGATTCGCTAGAGTGATGACCTTGGAGGCGGCAAATGGGAAATGTCGGCTTGACACGTTTCCATGTTTCCATGTCGAGCAGTTTGTCGTACATTATGTGAAGCAAGTTCGCTCTGTTTCGACGGAGGTGCCAATGCCAATCGAATCGAAACGCCCCGAGAATGACCCTCTACGCGCCGGTCGCGGGGCACTTGTCGTCCTCGCGGGCGTAGTGGCCGCTGCGTGTACGGCACCGGGGTTCGCCCAGTCGCTCAATATCGATTTCAGTGACCTCGCCGGTGTTCCATCGAACGAACTCGCCGCAGCAGGTCTACCCGGAGAATGGAACGCTGTCAGCGAAATGAGCGCCAACGATGCGGTCAGTCTCGTTGGTTTGGACGGTGCGCCAACGGAGGCAGTGCTTTCCTCCAACGTTGGATGGACGAAAACCCTCGCAGTAGAGAACGAGAATACTACAGGAGACGTTGAACGGTTGTTGGACGATGTGGCGCCTGCGGGCTCAGACATCCTGTTTCATTGGCGCTTTGAGGCGCTGGAACTTGGGCAGTATGAAGTCCTCGTCTATGCTTGGTATCCGGCGTCCTCGACCAGTCGCACAATGGTCTCGATCGACCCCTGTCACGCGGACGCGCGATACATTGGCGGCCCTTGGTCTGGGGGCTTCGAGGAAGGCGTTACCCATTCTCGGTTCGTTGTCGAATTCACTGCCGGCGATATTGAGTTTTGTACGGCGGGAGGGGAATTGGGCAGCGGTGGCATCATCAACGGGATCCAACTCGTGAAGATCCCAACAGGAGATCCTGACCAGGACGGCGATGTGGATCTCACCGACTTTTCCCTGTTCGCATGGTGCATAGCCCAACCTTTTGACAGTCCGGCGGCGAATGGCTGCGATGTGTTCGATTTTGACCACGACCAGGATTTGGATCTCACCGATTACGGGGCCTTTACGGCCGCGTTCACCGGCTCCAACGATTGAGATTTCGCAAAGGTGGCACTTCCACAGGGGCCTTGCTCCTTGCAGAAACACCATCGAGACGACCACGAAGATCGGGCAGAGGATGCAGACACTCCAAAGCATGTAGCCAAAGAAACTAGGCATGGGAACTCAAGAGAACCGTCGAATCGGGCAGGCGATTTCGCCCAGTCGCTGGGTCAGCAGTGCATTCTCGCGGTAGTCGATCGGAATGGTGAGCACGCACGGGCGGTCCGCGCTGAACGCTTCTTCGAGTGCGGGCCCGACGTCGCACGACCGTTCCACACGCAGGAAGTCGAGGTGGACGATTCTCTTGTCCTTGGTCTGTTTCCACAGTCGTGTGTGATAGGCAAGACACCCATCACACACCGGTTTTCAGGTTCAGTCGGGAGTGCCGATTGAGCATGACCCGCCGTGCTTTGCGTGGTAATCCTGGTGGTAGTCTTCGGCCTCGAAGAAGGGCTCGGCCGGCTTCACCTCGGTTACGATCGTGCGGTCACGGAATCGTTCCGATTGCTGCTGCTCTTTCGTGAAGGCCTTCGCTTCAGCGAGTTGCTCGTCGGTGGCGGCAAAGATCGCGGAGCGGTACTGAGTGCCGACGTCCGGTCCTTGGCGATTCTTCTGTGTGGGATCGTGAAACTTGAAGAACCACTCAAGCAGTTGCCTAAAGCTCACTTGGCCTGAATCGTACGTCACACGGACCGCCTCTGCATGTCCAGTGTCGCCTCCGCAGACTTGTTTGTAGCCTGGATTCGCGAGATGGCCTCCCTGATAGCCGGAGACTGCGCTCATTACGCCCGGCACTTGCTGAAACTGATCCTCGATGCCCCAAAAACACCCGCCGGCGAAGTACGCCGTTTCAGATTTCACGGGTCGCGACTCCAATGGCAATTCGGCGCCCTCGGCGTAGAACTTCAGGGCGGCTGAGTTCATGCAGTAGCGCAGTCCGGTCGGAGGAGGACCATCGTCGAAGGAGTGGCCCAAGTGTGACCGACATCTCGCACATTCCACCTCTGTGCGCACCATGCCGTGCTTCGTGTCGCGCACTTCTCGCACATGAGCAGGGTCGAGCGGCTTGAAGAAACTCGGCCAACCGGTGCCCGACTCGAATTTCGCGTCAGAGTCGTATACCGGTAGTCCGCAGAGGCGGCAGGCGTAGGTTCCCTTTTCCTTGTTCTTGACCAGGGCACCTGCGAATGCGCGCTCTGTTCCCTCTTCGAGCAGGACGTTCCGTTGCTCGGCGGTAAGACCCTTCGCCAATTCGCCGATGCGTTCTTTCTTGAGCGGACCGAGGTTGTACCCGCTTGCCGAAAACGTACGCGGGGCGCTTTCATCTCGTCGACTGGTTTCGCTCATCTGGTTCTTCTCCTGGGCGGTACCCGAACGATCTTGAGTGACGTAGACCGCAAGCACCACGATTCCAATCGCTGCGATCGTCAGTTTCACACTCATCTCGCATCCTCCGTTTCAGTTCATGCGATCGAACGTACGCCCGTTGGATGCCGAACACCCCGTCCCGGTTGCCGCTCGCCTACGAAAACTCTCTACGGCCGACGTACAATGTTGTCGGAACCGAGCATCAGGCGGGGCTGCGGAACGATCGCGCGCGGGGCGAACATGCGAACGAAGGTTTCTAACGCGTCGTCACTGCCTCGCCGAAGCCCTTCGACCAGCGCCTGAGCTTCTAGTGAGTTGCCAAGCCAGGATTCGTCCATGCTTTCCGCCCGCCCCGAGCCTCAACTCTCGACCCGCCATTCTGGTCCAAGTTGCGAGAGCTGGCAACCGAGCGTTGTCAGAAGCCTCGCGAATTGCACGCCGTCAAGAACGAGGTGCAGCGGAGTGCGGGTTGGTCGACGTAGCGAGCGTCAGGTTGCTGTTTCACTACGGATTCTGAGAGGTTGCTAATCCGTGCAGCGCCGGTATTCGTGCCCGGCGAACGCAGCCGGACAAACCTGACTTCGTTCGGTGACGCTATGCCCGAGTGGTATCGGCTGGGCTTGCGGTCCAGTTATTATGTTCAGGAATCATGGGGCTCGATAGTTGGCTGCGGATTACCGAGATTAGTTTCTGCCGGTCGATGGGCTTGGTCATGTAATCATCACACCCGGAGTTGATGCACTTTTCCCGGTCAGAGGTCATGGCGTGGGCAGTCAATGCGATGATCGGGCCTTCGTAGTCGTTTTCGCGCAGTGCCGCGGTGGCTTTGTAGCCGTCAAGCACAGGCATCTGCATATCCATCAGGATGACATCGAACGGCCGGGATTCGTGTACGGCGGCCATGGCAACATCGAATGCGGCTTGTCCGTCTTCTGTGACCTCGACTTCCGCGCCTGCCTTCCTGAGTACGAAAGAGAACAGTCGTTGATTGTCCGGTCCGTCCTCGGCGAGGAGGATTCGACAATTCAGCGGCTCGTCGACGCTCGGTGTCCTGGATGGCTTGTGGGATTCTTCAGTCAGCGTGTCCGCCGATGGACCGACCGTCTTGACGCCTTCGAGTGAGCCCGTTGCGAGGGTCGTCCGGAATCGCGTTCCGCGCCCTGGACTTGTCTCGACGATGGTGATGTCACCGCCGAGCATCTCGGCGAATCGCTTGCTTATCGTAAGACCCAATCCCGTTCCTCCGAACCTGCGCGTCGTCGTCGCGTCAGCTTGCACGAACGGCCTAAACAGGCTGCTCGCCTGCTCTTCGGTCATACCAACGCCAGTATCCAGGATGTCGAATTGCAGGTAGGGGTGTTTCGGCGTCCCTTCTCGGTCGTCCAGCGCGCTGGGCACGATTTGAGTGATTAGCCGAATACCCCCGTCGTCGGTGAACTTGATGGCGTTGCCGACGATGTTGATGAGGATTTGCTTGATTCG
>JAJDDU010000106.1 GCA_029260155.1 Phycisphaerae bacterium
ATGTGCCGGCGGGGATTCCGACGAGAAGATAACCGCATCTTCGGCATTGCGGGCAGCGCTCGTGGGCGCCGTCGTCGCCAAGTGCCTTGTCGATTTCGCCGAACAACCGCTTGACGTTTTGCTCGTTTTTCCCCCAATCTGCGAACTGCGTTATCAGAACACACGAACTCGTAATGTCGACCAGGCTGCATCTATCGACGGATGCGAGGACCACCGTCACTCGTTCTCCGAAGCTCCACAGGTTCAGTCGTGCGGTCAGCTTCACAAGATCGGGGCTGGATTCGGCGAGCTTCATGTGAAGTTGGCTCGCCGCTTGTGCGACGAGCTCGGGGTGTATGTCGCCGCGTGCGTACTTTCTGGCTTCTCTGAAAGTGGCTGGACTCATGTGTCTAAGGGTACACCAGCACGGCGCGCGCGGCCATTGCAGGCAGGTTCGAGTCCCCCACGGCCAATGCCACGGGCCGCCCGACGTCACCTACGTCTTCACCTAGCGTCGCGGCGCGGCGGTGTTTGGAGCATGGAGAAAAGGACCACGAGGAACAGGTTGGCGCCGACGCAGATGACCAGCTGGATGCTGTTGAGGTGTGTGATGAATTCGGGGGTAGTACCGTCGGGGTTGTTGAAGAGCTGCGTTAGCGGGGTCCAGAACTGTGTCATGAGGACGCCGACGATCATGCCGACGATGACGCCGGTGCGCGATGTTCTTTTCCACAGGCAGCCCATCACGATCGCTGGGCCCAGACCGGCCGCCAAGCCTCCCCATGCATCGAGCACGGTTTCAAACACTTCTTCGCTGGTCCAGGCCATCGCTACGCCGCCGCAGCCGAGGGCGATGACAGCGGCGCGTGACAGCCAGACTGCGGTGCGGCCACTTGGCTTGCCGCCGAGGAGTTTTTGGTAGATGTCGCGGACCACTGCGCCGACGGCGACGATGATCTGCGAATCGACGGTGCTCATCATGGCGGCGACGCCGGCGGACAGGACAATGGCTGCAAACGCTTCTGGCAGAAGCTCCAAGGCCAGCAACGGCATGACCTGGTTGGTGTCCTTGCCGGTGAGGTTCTGATCGAGGATGGCTCGGGCGGTCAGGCCGACGAACATCGCACCGTATAGGGCGAAGAGTGACCAGACGACGGAGATGAGCGAGCTTTTGGCTATTCTTTTCGGATCCTTGATGGCCATGTAACGGGCGAGAATGTGTGGCTGGCCGGGGTAGCCAACGCCCCAGGCGAGTCCTGACAGGACGACCCCGACGAAGAACGATGTGCCGACGGTGCCCTTGTCGACTGCGAGAATCATGTCACTTCCCGCGTGCAAGACCATTGCCGACCAGAGCTCGTCCACTCCTCCGAGACGTACGACGGCTACGATGGGAAGCAAGACAACGGCTGACACCATGAGAATTGCCTGCACGAAGTCGGTCCAGCAGACGGCCATAAATCCGCCGAGGGCGGTGTAGCCTAGGATGATGACCATCCCGATGATCAGGCCTTGATGGTAGAAGTTGATGTACGATTCGCCCCAAGGTGCCCGGTTTGTGAATGCGGTTCTAAACACGTCGCCGGCTGCGTTGAACTGGGCGGAGATGTACACCACGTAGAAAATGAGGATGGTCGCGACGGAGACGATCCTGATGAGTCGGGTGCGATCGTTGAATCGTGATTCGAGAAAGTCCGGGACGGTCAGTGAATCGTGCTGGATGGCGTATTTGTATAGCCGTGGAGCGAGGACCATCCAGTTGAACATGACGCCGAGGGAGCAGCCAATACAGGTCCAGACGATGCTGAATCCGCCTGCGTAGGCGGCGGCTGGCAGGCCGATGAGCAGCCATCCGCTGAAATCGCTGGCTTGGGCACTGAACGCAGCGACCCATGGGCCTAGTCGGCGTCCGCCGAGGACGAAGTCGCCGAGGTTCTTGTTGAAGCGGGAACAGTAGATGCCGATGGCGGCCATCCCGGCGAGGTAGATCGCAAAGACGATGGCGAGCGTCATCGGGATTTGTTCCAGTTCTTGAGGCTGTGGGCGATGGCGGCCACGAGCATGGCGACGACGGGCGCGATGAGCCAGAAGACTGTCGATGCGGGCAGTGTCGTGGAGAGCAACGTCATGCGGTCTGTCCCAGCGATTGCGCGAACGCCCACCCGGGCAGGCAGGATTATGCAGGGAGCGTGCGATGGAATCAACCGCTGTTTCAAACGGTGCCACACGCTACTGTTTGTAGACCGCCAGTAGCTTCTCGATGATTCGGCGCGTCTTTTGGGGGGGCAGCTGTTCAAGGGCGGCGGGTAGGTCGCGGAGGATGCGACGCGCTTCGTTCTCGTCGCCGCCTCCTGCGGCGAGTTTGTGTATTCGATGGGCGTGGTAGAGTCCCAGCGTGCCCTCGGCGAAGAGGACCATGGCGGCTGGGATGGGCGCGATCTCCATCAGGGTTGCCAAGAGAATGTTGGCCATCGCCTTTGCGTAGGGGTGGTCCTCGTGCTTGGCGAGCGCTACGTCGCGGGCCACTTCGTCGATGCGGTGGTCGTTGGGCACGGCAGGGGATTCGATGCGTTGCCACGCTTTGTGTACGAGCGTGCGATGGTCGCGGACTGGGCGCGGGGTTTGAACTTGGTCGTCCTCGATGTTGGCTAGGTTTCCGACGTGCCGGTATTTGTAGCGGGAGGGGTCGTCACCGAGGCCATGATACCGGGCCACCAGTTCGTTGGTTCTAGCGTCGGCTTCGTAAAATCCGCAGACGAACTCGGTGTCGTAGGCGGGGCGGTTCATCGTCACGCATGGCATCACAATGAACAGCGTGGGTGTGGTGGGGCGGTGATCCTGGATCTCGAGCATCGCGTTGCGGGCTTGCAGTCGGGCGCTTGCTACGGCAGCGAACAAACTGCGGAGGTTGGGGTCGACTTGCTTTGGGTCGCGGAGGATGGCGGCGCGGTCGAGGTGTTCTGAAGAGAAGGCGTCGCGCAGCGCTGCGACGAACGGTTGATGGCCACCTTCCAGCATCGCGTGCAATGCTCCGCAAGCGTTTGATTCACAGCGATAGCGGTCCATGAGTCCGTATCGTGGCCCGGAAGGCGCGTCCTTGACTGCGACATGAGCGTTGATCTTGATGACGAGGCACTTAAAGGACGCTTCGGTTTCGTGCGCGGCGTAATGTTGTTCGGCGATGGCTACTGCGCCCCACTCGTGGCGGCCGCCGAGGTTCGACGTGTGAAACGGCGCCTTGCTCCAGAACTTGAGGTTTGGGAGCATCTCGTCGACGAACTTTCGGCGGAAGGCGTCGATGCACTCCAGTTCGGCTTCGTCCGAGCAGGTAACGTGCAAGGCGCCGACGACCGGTGCGTTGAGTTTTCGCACGCAGTCCTTGAGCGTTCGACACACATGGTCCAGGTCGTGTTCGGTACCGATCAGTTCTTGAAGCGCATTCATGATGTGCCCGTGTTAGTCGCGCAGATCCGCCGCGAACGGTTTGACTGAGACCTCCGGTTTGGCGATTGGTCCTTGGACTCGGTACGTGATGATCTTGTCGGTCAGTTTTCCGAACAGCGCGCCGGCTTTTCCGAGCATGGATTGCACTTTCTCCAGCGGGCCTGCGTTGACTTCGAGATCGAGTTGTCCCGCGAAATCGATGCCTCCTCGAACGCGCGCAGCCAAGTACCCGGAAACCAGCTTTCCCTCGGTGATGTGGATGCCGCCTGGCTGGAACTTGAACGTGAAGTCTGCGTGGTCCTTGGCTGAAGCTTTTTTCTTCTTGTCGCCTCCGCCCACGAGGCGGAGGAGGTCGTTCATGCCGGGCAGCATGACGAGGCGGCCATCCTCGATATTGATCGTTCCTCCGCCGTCGACTGCGTTTGGCCAACTCATGAGATCGGCGCCGAGGCGGCCTTTTGATCTGACGGTGCCTGCGTAACTCGGCGGTTTGCCCGCGAGCTCCCGGATGGTTCGCTCGATCTTGATTTCGTTCACGTTCCAGGTCAAATCCATCGGATGGACGTTGGAAAGGGCTGTTGTTGCGTCGACTTCGAGCTTGCCGCCGAGCAATCGTGCGTCGAGATCTATGTTGAATGAGGAATCGGCCAAGACGCCGCTCAGCGTGACGCTTTCCACGGGCAGTACGTTTTCACCGATGGCGACGCGGGCGTCTTCTAGGGACACGTTGAGATTCATCGTCCCCTTCTGCCACTGTTTCAGCGGGATCGCCGACTGCATCTGGATCGCGAGGTCGCCCCGCACTTCGTGGTTGCGCAGCGCGGTTTGGATTTGTGGCGGAAACACCTCGTACTGCCCCTCGTCGAGCTTGATGGAGAGCGTAAGCCTCTCGATGTCCAGCTGCGACGTGTCGAGGTTTATGCGGGCATCGATCTCGGTGTCGAAAACGGGCGCTCGACTAAGTTTGCCGTCGAAGTTGTACCAGCCGGGGTCGCCGGGGTCGGGGATCGTGTCAAGCTTCGTGGTGATTCCGCTCAGGACCATGGGTGCGGTTCCGTCAGCGGCGTCGTATACCATCTGCCCGTTGCGAATCTCGACGTGTCGCAGCACGAGCACCTCGCTGAGGCGGCGATCGCGTTGGACGGAATCTGGGTCTGCTACGGCTTGCGAACGCACGAATCCGCTCCATCCGACAAAGCCGCCACCCTCTGCACGCACGAAGTTGAGACGTGGGGCGTCGAGTTCGATGCGTTTGATTTGGATGGGCGTTCCCGGTCGAGGCGGCTCTGCCAACTGAAGGAGCAATCGATCGGCGGCCACCATCTCCTGGCTGCCGGAAGACAGTGTCATGCCTGTGACAATAACGGTGCCGGGTGCTTGGTAGTCGAGGGTTGCGAAATCAGCCGTCGTGGTCGTGTAGCTCTCCAGGATGCCGACGAGCTGCGTTCCGATCCACTGCTCGATGGCTGTTGTTCCCGTGCGCCCGGTGATCACAACGATTCCAGTGATCGCGCTGACGAGCAGGACCGCCGCCGAAGCCGCAAGATATGTCAGTTTCTGTCGTCGCGTCATTCTCATGCCTCTTCTCGTGTTGACGTCAGCAGTAAGGATGGTGGAATGTCGAGTTTTTGCAAGTCCGCTTGCAGCATTGTACCGTGGTACGTGTGATGGCTGGGGCGTTTTCCCGGCTGCGGCGAGCAGGAGCACTTAGTTCTTCCGAGGTGTAAACCATGATGAAAAGAGAGAAGTCGACGTTTCTGACGGTCCTGTTCGCAGTCTGCGCGATCGCTACGCAGCCTGTGTGGTCGAAGCCGCTGCCCAGCGATTCGCGGGTGCTGAGCGGCAAGTGCGACAACGGTGCGAAGTGGTTTTATCGTCAGCACGATAATCCGCCGGGCAAGATGGCCTTGATGATCCATATCGATACCGGATCGCTTAACGAAACGGATGCGCAGAAAGGCTTGGCGCACTTTATGGAGCACCTGTGCTTCAACGGCACTGAGAACTTCCCGCCGGGGAAGCTGATTCCGTACTTCGAGAGCATCGGCATGGAGTTCGGCGCGGACCTCAACGCGTTTACGAGTTTCGATCAGACGGCGTACATGTTGTTCACGCCGGACACTGAGAACGAGCAGATCGATCGAGCCTTGATGGTGCTCAGTGATTATGCGTTTCGAGCGAGCTTGGTGATCGAAGAGATCGACAAGGAGCGCGGCGTTATTCTGGAAGAGTCGCGCAGGGGCAAGGGTGCGTCGCAGCGTGTACGCGATAAGTTGTGGCCTGAGTTGTTTGCAGGGTCCCGGTTTGCCGAGCGACTTCCGATCGGAGACGAGGACGTCATCGCGAACGCGCCGCGCAAGGAGTTCGTGGATTACTACCGCACGTGGTATCGGCCTGAGAACACGACGATTGTCATGGTCGGTGACGCGGAGCCGGAGCGAATGGTCCCGCTCATGAAGAAGTGGTTCGGTAAGTACAAAGCCGAAGTTCCGTCGCGATCGCAAGAGAGTGCGGATTTCAAGACGTTCACCAAGCAGCGAGCAATCGTGGTGACCGATCCCGAGTTGTCGAGTTGCTCGGTGGACATGCTGAACATTCGAGCGGGGAGGCCTGCCACTGTGACGTACGAGCAGGCGAGGGTGGAACTCGTCGAGCACATCGGCAGCTGGATCATGGGGCGTCGCTACGACGAAATGGTCAACAAGGGCAATGCGAGTTTCCGTGGTGCCCGCGCGAGCGTGTTCGATTTCTTCAACGAAGCGATGCTCGTCAACGGTTCCGCCTCTGGTGAGCCCGAAGACTGGGCCAAGATGCTTGAGGAGCTGGTCGTTGAGGTCAGCCGGGCACGGGAGCATGGTTTCACGGAGCGGGAGATGGAGCTCGCCAAGACGCAAATCATGTCATCTTCTGAGCGCGCAGTGAAGACTGAACCGACGCGCAATGCTCGGAGGTTGATCCGGGGGATCGTCGGGGCGGTCAACAACGAAGTGCCACTCTCCTCGGCTCAACAGGATTTGGACGTGCTGACCCAGTTGTTGCCGGGCATTGAACTCGGAGAAGTTAATGCGGCGTTTGCCGAACACTTCTCGCCGGGCACTTTCGCCTATGTCGTGGAGACTCCTGACAAGTCGGGCAGCGTGATCCCGACGCGCGATGAAGTCCTTGCGGCGGCACGCGCTGCGTGGGCGCGCAAGACCAAGCCCCCAGCCACATTGGACGCGCCGACGGAACTGTTGGCGAAAGCGCCGAAGGCTGGGGAGGTCGTGGGGTTGCACCTGGATTCGGACCTCAAGATCACCAGCGCTTGGCTGGGCAACGGCGTGCGTGTGCACCATCGGTACATGGACTACAAAGAGGATTCCATCCAGGTAAGCATTTCGTTGGCGGGGGGGGCTATCGAGGAGACAGCCGCCAATGTGGGGATCACGCAGGTCGCTGCACTGGCGATCAACGAAGCGGCTACGAGTCGTCTCACATCGACGAACGTGCGTGACATCATGACCGGTAAGAAGATCTCTGTTCGCGGTGGCGGCGGGGGGGATTCGTTTACGATCAGGGTGAGCGGGTCGCCAGACGATCTTGAAACCGGTTTTCAACTGGCTCATGCTTTGCTGATCGACGGGAAGATCGAGGAATCCGCGTTTAAGAACTGGCGACTGAGCACGCTTCAGCGGATCGACATGATGCAGAAGATGCCGCAGTTCAAAGCGTTCGAGTCCATGCAGGACCTGCTGACAGGCGGCGATCCGAGGCGACCTTTCTTGACCAAGGCGAACGTCGAAGCGCTCTCGTTGGACGAAGCGCAGCGCTGGTTTGACCGGCTGCGCCGGGAAGCGCCGATCGAGGTTGCAGTCGTGGGCCACATGGAATTGGATCGCGTCATGCCGCTGGTCGAAAAGTACATCGGGTCGCTGCCGAAGCGCAACCGATCCGCGTCGCACCTCGACAAACTGCGGAAGCTCGCGCGTCCGACGGGCCCGTTGGCGAGCGACGTTCGCGTCGATACGGTGACACCCAAGGGTATGGCGATCGCCGGTTTCATCGGCTGTGAAGGGCGTAACACCGTGGACAATCAGCGATTGCAAGTGGCGTCGAAAGTCCTGACCAGCCGAGCGGTCAAACGCCTTCGTGAGGAGCTGTCGATCGTCTACTCGATCCGGTGTGGCAGTTCGCCGTCGTGGATCTACGAAGATGCGGGCAGATTCTCATCCGGCGCGCCCTGCGATCCCGCCAACGCGCCGCAAGTCGTCGATGAGGTACACAAGCTGTTTGCGGACTTCCGCGACAGTGGGTGCACCGACGAGGAGTTGGACAACGCCAAGAAGCAGATCGCCAACAACCTTGATACGTCGATGCTAGAGCCGAACTATTGGTTCGGCGTCTTGCAGCATCACGACTTGCACGGCCGCGATCTGAAAGTCGAGAAGGGCAAGAAGGCTGCGTACGCACGCATCACCAAGGAGCAGGTACACAAGACCTTCAAGAAGTACTACATGCCGACGCGCGAGTTCCGCGTGACGGCCGTCCCCGCCGAAACGGCCACCCCCGATCACGCACCGAAGACGGAGACTGCGACAACGCCCTCGTCGTAGGGAAAGTCGAAAGCAGAAATCAGAAAGTCGAAAGAGAATAAGAAAAGAGAGTCGAAAGCTGCCTGGGCTTTCGACTCTCTTCATTTTTCGACTTTCGACTTTCGACTTTCAGTCTTACGGTCTTGCGCTGTTGAGTGACTGGCCTGACCACGGTTGTGTTGCCGGTGAGACGCCGTTGACGACTTGGCGGAAGGCCAGCAGGTCGAACGGCGCGATTTGATTGTCGCGGTCGGTGTCGACGAAATCAGTTTCGGTTCCCTGCGTCGGATCGATGACGTCGTTGACGATCTGGCGGAACACGAGCAGATCGAACGGTGATACGTCACCGGTCTGGTCGACGTCGCCGGGCAGAAACGCGATGTCGACGCGGTCGGTTTCATCGATACCGAGTCCGAGGTTTCCGCTGTCGACGATGACGTTGGCTGGATCGGCGAAATCCTGAACGGCGGCGCGAACGGTCGTATACTCCGAAAGCGTGATCGGCCGATCCAGCGTTAAGACGACCAGCGGCATTGCGTCTGCGTTGACGGACACAATGTTCGGTGCGGTCGCGTCACCCGTCTCAGTGACAACGAACGCCGAGGGCGTCAGATTCCCGCCACCGATATTCTGCACGGGCTCAGTGAAGCGGATGGCGATTTCCGTAATCCCGCGGTCGAAGGATGTTCCGTTGGAGCTTTCGACGCGCGGGTCGATGTAGCCGCTGTAGGGACGGGTTTCGCCCGCGAGGCCGTCTGCGTGATCGATCTCGGGCGGCGTGTTGTCGCTGAAGCAGTCGACTGGCGGGCAGCCGGTGACCGTCACGATGGCGACGTCGGACTCCGTCGTGCTGCAGTTGTTGCTGACGTTGGTGGAATAGCAGCCCTGGTTCTCACACTGCATGTTTGCGATGAACAGGAAACTGCTGGTAGCGCCGGGGATGGATTCGCCGTTGCGGAACCACTGGAAATCAGCACAGCCGCCGGATGCGAAGGCAAACAAAGAAAGCGTGCCACCAGGTGACACTTCGCTGTCCAACGGATGTTGCGTGATGGCGACGGGGTCGACTTCGAGCAGCACGGCGTCGTTGCTACTGACTACCCCACATGCGTTGCTGATGTCGACCGAGTAGTTTCCGAAGTCGGCCGGTCCGACGTTGGGCAGGTCCAGCGTCGGGCTGGTCTCGCCTGAAATGACGTTTCCGTTGAACTTCCACTGGTAGGAGATCGGAGCTTCTCCGGTGGCGAGCGCCGTGAACTGCGCCGAGCCGTTGCTTGAACAGGCGCAGGCCAACTCGGGCTGGAGCTCGAAGGCGAGCAAGTCGGCGCCGTCTACAATGCGCATGTCATCGACGTAGAAGAAGTCACTCTGCTGGCCCGCCGCCATCGACACTCGAATCTGCGTGCTCTGGAGGTCCGCATCGGGGATGATGGCGCACGCGCGGGCGAAGGGCAGATCGTCGGCCCCTTCCCCGGGTTGGCGCGAGAACTCTTGCCAGACGCGACCAGAGTCGACGTATTCGATAATCAGATCCTCACCGAGTTCCGGGGAACCGCCCGAGTTTCCGGTCCGCTGCCACCAGTACTCGACGCCGACGTAGTCGACGGAGGTCGCATCAGCGAACCCGCTTGTCGCACGCGTGGTGCCGCTGATCCGAAGTGACGACGGCGCGCTGGGCTCTCCACTGCCGTTCTCGTCGACCGTGGCGCCGCCGTTGAACCACAGCGCGGGATCGAGATCCGGTCCGTCGAAGTCATCCGCAAACGGGAAGGGTGCGGGCGGAGCAAGGGAATCCAGACAAGGACGGGTGTCTCGGTGGGAACTGATGAACGGGACCGTGCAAGTCTCATTGAAATCGCGACAGAAAACCGTCGAGCACCGCATCGTATGGCAGGCACACGCGCAACCACCGGGCGGAAACGAGTTCGGATCGCACCCCCCCACGGGGCCGCAATGCTGGGCGCTCCAGTTGTGACCCAGTTCATGCGCCGACACCGATGCCGCGTTCGTGACGCTGGGGAAGTTCGGGACCAGCCCAAACGACAGGGAACCGCAGATTTGCCCGCCGCCAAATGCGATGCCCGCGCAGCCCTGAATGTTCTTTCCCGTGAACAGGTGCGCTTCGTCGCGCACGACATCCTGATGGTTGGCTAGCCAGTGATCGCGGAATTGTTCCAGCAGGTCGCCGCAGACATTCTGATCGTAGGGGTCCGGCTCTTCCGTGCGCACGATGATTTCCGTGATCTGGAAGACGATGCCGACTTGTTCTTCGTATTGCTCGCTGACGAAGCTGATAATGGTCTCGATCCGCAACGCCGTGTTGCTTCCCCAGATTCCGAAGAACTCTCGGTCGGCGTCGCAGGCCAGCTCAGCCAAGCATGGCAGGCCAAGACAACCGACGCCTTCGACGAGCAACGGCTCGGGATCCATGAACAGCCGCGTTTCGTTGTAGACTCCGGCAGCGCAACTGCGCCCGTCATTGATCGCGTCGGACCCGGCGTAGACCACATGATGCTCAGGGGTAGCGTCCGCGACGCGACCGAAGAGTGGTTCGATCCAGATTTCCGCGGCGCCCTCCATTCGAATCGCTAGGGTGAGTCCTGTCTCCGACACCGTCCCCACGACCGTCCCGTTGCCGTCACGCAGCCAGCCACGCACCGTCCTTGATGGTTGCGGTGTCATTTCGACGAGCGAACCGTCTGCCACCTGATGTCGCACCCGAAACGAATCCGCTCGGATTGAGTGTGGCTGCAGGTCGACTTCGAGCACACCGTCACCGAAGGGCACTGCGATGGTTTGGCTCACACCGGGTGTCCGATCGAACTGGATGGTGGCCACCTTGCTGGAATGCAGACCGAAGGCCGCATTCGCTCGGTCGCTCAGCGTTGCTTCGTCTACGACCGCAGCATGGGTGGCTGAGACCGCCCAGAATGCCAATATCGAGACGCAGCGAACGCTCGACTTCAGGCTTCGTACCTGGGATTTTCGATTCTCGGTTTTCTGTCTTCGGCTTTCGACGTACATTACCGGCTGCTCCTATGCACTGACTGGGGGAAAGAACGCCAAGCGTGCGGCAGAACCGAGCGGGGGTACCGGCCGACGACGCACGCAACGACCGCGCAACTCCGCCGCAATGACATACACGTTGCTAACAGACCCTTCGTTCGCACGCTTGAACGACCAAGATTTACTACTACCGAGTCTATCCAGACTTCGGCCGTGATGTCAACGAAAACGCCTCTTTGACGCCCGATCAGGCGGACGTGATTGGTGGCGTTGGCGAATTTGTCCTTCCAGGCTTCAAGCGCGTTGCGGACTGCAGCCGGCTCGCTTGTGCGCGAATGTAACGATTGTCTTGCCTCGCGAGGGTGATGTTGGTACGCTAAGTCAAGCAACGCTGTTATGGGACGGGATTTCCACGGCGCTGCTGGGGAAAGGCGTGCCTTGGCCTACTGCGGGTCGGCGACCGGAAACTTGCGGCTGGGACGAATCGAGTTCGAGTTGCTTTCTGGGCCTTGGGTACGACCTATCTCTTGTGTGGCATTCTGGAGCGGGTGAAAAGCGATGGTGACATTGTTCTGTAAGCGTGGCTCGTCGGGGCCTCGTGCGTGTTGTGGCGTTTGGGCGTTTGCCGGCGGGTCCGGAACCGGTCGGTTGAAACGAGTGACGCTGGCAACGCAGATCGCCTTGGCGATTTTTTGCTTTGCGCTGCCTTCGGGCGCCGGTGCCGAATCCAATCCGATGTATCCGGTGGGCGAGATTCGACCGCTCCAAAGGGACAGCGGTGTCCGAAAGAACGAGCAGGACGTGCCGGTCGTCGTCTATTCCGACGTGGTTTGTGTCCCGAACGCGAAGTGGATGCGGCTGTACTTTGGAAACGTCGCATTGGATCGGGGCGGCTCCGTTCGTATCACATCAACGCTCGACGGTGAAACGCAGGAGCTCGATGCCGAAGCCCTCGCGATGTGGAGCAACTCGACCGCCTACTTCAACGGCGACGAAGTCACCGTCGAACTCATCGCCGGGGCGAGGTCCGACCGCACGCGGCTGGAGATCACGAAGCTCGCGCTGGACATGGGCAACGAACCGACGGCCGGGTGCGGGTATCCTTGCGGCATCTGCGGCGCTGACGATCGCGTTGCGTCGAGCGAGACTTGGTCGGCACGGCTCTTTCCGTCTGGTTGTACTGCTTCCGTGTGGAACACGGACAGTTGCATGGTTTCTGCCGGGCACTGCATCGGCGGAAGCATGGTCGTCCAGTTCAACGTGCCGGCCTCGACCGGGGGCGGCGGGTGCAGCACGGTCAATCCGCCGATAGCTGACCAATTCCCGGTACTGTTGACGGACTCCAACAACGGCGGGGTCGGCGCTGATTGGGCCGCGATGACCACGGGAACCAACTTCCTCGGCGAGAGGCCGTTCGACCGCTACGGCCAGCTGCGCCCGATCGCGTCCAGCGCACCGAGCACGGGTCAAGGCCTAAACATCTGGGGGTTCGGTATCGACCCGGACTGCGGGGAGTCGCAAACGCAGCAAACGTCCGGCGGGGCGGTCACGAGCGTGAGTTCGTTGTTCTTCAATCACAGCGTCGATGCGACGTGCGGAAACTCCGGTTCCAGCGTGATCCGTGCTGGCGAGATTCTTGGCATCGCAACGCACTGCCCGTGCAACAACGTTGCCACCCGCATCGATCACCCGAGCTTCGTGGCTGCGCGGGATGCGCTCTGCGGGGTCCCCTGTTCGCCCTCTGACTGCGCGGACGGCAACCCTTGCACAACGGAAACGTGCATCAACGAGGTATGCGAGAATGTCCCGAACACGTTCTCGTGTAATGACGGGAATCCTTGCACGATCGGCGACGTCTGCCAGTCGGGAAACTGTGCGGGCGGCAGTCCGCCGGACTGTTCCGCTGCGGGCGACGAGTGCAACGATGCGTCCTGCAACACCGGCGGCGCGACGGGCAATTGCGATACACTCACACCAGCCAACGAGGGTGCTCCGTGCGGAGGCGCATTCAGCGTCTGTCAGAATGGAGAATGCGTCGTCGATCCTGGCGCGACGCGCGTTTTCATGAAGCGTTCGGGGGCGCCCGAGTCCCCGTCAATCAGTGCGTTGCCGGGTGAGATCATCACACTGGAGGTCTTCGTGGAGGAGACCGATCCCCAGCGACTCGGCTCCTACCAGATCGGGCTGCCCGGGAGCGCGTCGCCGAACGGCGCAGCGGGGGCTGTCACGTATTTTGACACCGACCCGGGCCCTGGCGGCTCGGTGCGGGTTGATGCGACCAGGACGGATTGGGTGTTCTTCGCGGAACAGCCCAGTCCGTTTTTGAGCGAAACCGGGCTTCCTAGCGGCTTTGCGTTTGTCGCCAATCTTCCGCTCGGTACCGGTTCGGTCGTGACAGGAGCGGTCTATCTTGGCGAGTTCGAGCTCGAAGTGTCCGCCGACGCCTGCGGTTCGTTCACCATCGACTTCTTGCCCAACGGCGCACCGCCCAACGGTGGGAGCCTGCTGTCGGACGAGACGGGTTTGGCCGAGGTGGCCGCGACCTACGTGCCGCTCGAAATCCTCGTCGGCGCCGGCAACGATTCTTGCACGGGCGCAGTCCCCTTGCTCGGCAATGATGTATCGATTCCGTTTAACACCAACTGCGCCCAGCAGGACGGCGTCCTGCACGCCTGCGGCGCCATCGACGGCGACATCTGGTACGCCTACACCGCAACGTGTGCAGGCCAACTGACCGTCAGCACCGAATCCGGCTGCTCTATGGACACTGCCATCGCGGTGTACAACCCTGGAGCTGCCTGCATACCGAGCGACGCCGACCTCCTCGCCTGCGCCAACACTCCGGGCGCGTGCGAGTCTATCGTCACCACGGTCGGCTTCGGAGACAGTCTCCTGATCCGCATCGGCAGCATTTTAGGGCAGCGGGGGGTCGGAACATTGACACTCACCTGTGCCCCAGACGCGGAGGTCACACGGATCTTCATGGTGCGCGCCGGCGAAGAGCAGACCGCCCCCGCCGATGCGCCGACAGTGCTCTCCATGCTTCCCAATGAAACCGTCCCCATCGAAGTCTGGATCGAGGACACCGACGGACGGCAGCTTGGCTCCTACCAAATCGCCCTCCCCGGCGTCGCGTTCCCCTCGGGTGGTTTAGGATCAGTGACATACGTTGACACTCCCCTCGGCCCAGGAGCCGGCGGGTCGGTCGTGGTCGACACCGCTCGGCCGGACTGGGTCTTCACAGCTGAGCAGCCCAGTCCCTTCTACGGCGAGACTGGCTTGCCTGATGGGTTCGCTTTTGTCGCCAACCTGTCCCTTGGGCAAGGCCCGGTGGTCCCGTGGCTCGGGTATCTCGGCGAGTTCGAGTTCGCCGCTTCAGCCGACACGTGCGGGCCATTCAGGCTCAACTTCCTGCCCACAGGAGCGCCGCCGGACGGCGGCTCATTCCTAGCCGATCAGACGGGAAACTCTGGAATCCCCGCTAGCTATCAGCCGCTGGACATCAGCGTCGGACCGCTCAACGACGCATGCGCCGATGCCGCGACAGTGTCCGGCAATCTGTTCATCGCCGACTTCAACACGACCTGCGCCGACGCCGACGGTGTCGCACATGCCTGCGGAGCCATCGACTCCGACATCTGGTACACGTACACGGCCGGCTGCACGGGCACGCTCAACGTCGACACCCTGACCAACTGCGCGATCGACACCGCCATCGCAGTCTACAATGCCGGCGCAACGTGCACGCCGGCCGATGCCCAACTCGCCGCCTGCGCCGACACCATCGGCAGCTGCGAGTCCCTCTCCGTTCCGGTGACACTTGGTGACACCGTCCTCGTTCGCGTCGGCAGCGTCACAGGCGACCAGGGGCCTGGGACGCTTTCCCTCAGGTGCGGCGGCCCATGCGTCACCGCCGAGGACTGCGGCGACGTCGACGAGAACGGAATCGTCGACGATCCCTGCATGTTCTACGCCTGTGAATCCAACATCTGCAACATCCAGCCACGCATCCACGCCGACATGGGCTCGCCCAACGGCGAATGTCCGCTCGATGGCTTTGCCAACCTCGCAGACGCACTACACGCACTCACCTGTTTTGCGAACACTAATACCTGCGACGCCATAAACCACGACGTCGGCGGACCGCTCGGCGATTGTGTCCCAGACGGATTCTGCAATCTCGCCGACGCGCTCCACGCACTCACCGCGTTCGCAGGCACCAACACCTGCGTCTGCCCCCTCGACGGCGCAGGTGTGGCACCGGTTTCCGACCGTTGGACGCACTCGGTCGAGGTGGTGGGGGACGCGTCCCTGACCGTGTCCCCCGAGCGTCGGACCGCGCGTCCCGGCGACGACGTGCTCGTCCGCGTCTTCATCGATAATCCCCTCCCCGACTTGCGTGCCTACCAATTGGACATCGAGGCCGGCGGTGGGCGACGCGGGCGACTCGATCTTGTGGATATCTCCATCGAGCAGCGCCAAGACCATGTCTTCGAAGGCGATGGCTTCAACGCCGTCAACATCGACAATGGCCAAATGCTTAACGGTCTTGAATCGGAGGGTCGCGAGACGCCCGCCCGGGGGTACCTCGCCACCTACCGCTATCACGCGTCCGCTGACGCAGCCGGCACTTTTGTCATCGACGTCCGCCGGCAAGGCCAGACCTTCTTGGTGGCCACCGTCGACGGAAAGATCGAATTAACTGCGACCGCCCCCGCCGTCATCGTCATCGCTTCCGATGTGGCGACAGGCGTTCGTTAGAGTAATTGCGATACGGGGATTGCCCCCGGATGATTGAGGTACTCAGTGCGATGGGGAACGCCAGACCGGCACAACAGTGCGGCACGCTGCGGAATTCAGAGTTCCAAGTGTCTGGCACCGGAAACACACTCAATCCGGAATCGAGGATCTTGAATTCCAAACGCGAACGGAGTCCTGTCATGAGCGGAAAAGTGCAACAGTCTGACATCCTACCGAATCCCGTAATCGGAATGTGTGACACCGGTGTCCAACCGGTGAATCGATCGAGAAATTGGCTTCTCGGGATCTGCCTCCTCGCGATGTCGGGGACGCCCGCCCTGGGAGAAGCGCGTCTGTTCATGACGCGCCCCGGCGAGCAGGCGGCCGTGCCCGTCGCGAGTTCTCACACCATCTTCATGGACCCGGCGACCAGTGTCACTCTTGAGGTCTGGGTCGACGATACCACGCCGCAGGTTGTCGGAAGTTATCAGGTGGCCCTACCCGGTTCGGCACCGCGCGTCGCCGGCAGCGGTACACTGACCTACATTGACAGACCCGCACCGTCGGGAGACTCGGTCTTCATCGACCGGTTTCGTCCCGAGTGGATCTACACCGGTATTCCGACCGCGACGGTGTTTTTCGGCGAGACCGGCCTGCCGGCAGGGTTCGCATTTGTCGGTTTTCTTCCATTGGGACAAGGTCCGGTCGTCCCGGGGTTGGGGTACCTGGGCGAATTCGAGTTCGAAGCCTCCGCGGACGCCAACGGCACGTTTGTTCTGGAGTTCCTTCCGCTCAGCTCTCCGCCCGACGGTGGAACCGGGCTGACCGACGAAACCGGAGTCGGCGCGGTCCTCACCGCCTTCCAGCAATTGGTCATAAGGGTCGGTCCGCCGCCCGCCAATGACGACTGCACGGGCGCGACGGCCATTCTGGTCGAGAACCTTGCGTTCGACACCGCCACGGCAACCACGAGCGCCCCCAACAACAACTTCGGCGGCGCTGGTAACGCCATCTGCGCCGACAACGGCGACGACACTATCGAGAACGACATCTGGTACACCTTCACCGCGCTCTGCGACGGGCTGTTCGCTGCGAGCACCTGCAACCAAGCCAACTTTGACACGCGGATCGAGGTCTACGAGGGTTGCGGCGTCTGCCCGCCGACCAACCTCGTCGCCTGCTACGACAATCAGGGAGGGTGTTCCGGCGGCACGTCCGCGGCGACGTTTAGCGCGACGGCCGGGACATGCTTCACCATTCGACTCGGTGGTGCCGACGACCTGTCAATCGGTTCGGGGACGCTTACAACCGCCGCCACCGACGGTTGCTTCATAGACGGCGTGTGCCGTCTGACGGGCGCGGTCAATCCGGCCAACGAGTGCGAGGCGTGCGTTCCCGGCATATCCTCGACGTCCTGGTCGCCGCGATCCTCGGGGATCGACTGCGCCGACGATGGCGACGCCTGCACCAGCGACGTGTGCGACGGCGCCGGCGCGTGCGGCCACCCGCCCGCACCTGCGGGAACGCTCTGTTCCGGGGGCACACCGGCTGATTGCTTTGTGAACGAGTGCGACGGCGCCGGTTTCTGCGGGAGGCCCGCTCCTTCCGGGACGCCGTGCACCGAGGACGGCAACGTCTGCACGGACGACGAGTGCAACGGCACCGGCATCTGCATAGGTGTGCCCAACATCGCCCCGTGCAACGACTTCATCTTCTGCAACGGATCCGACACGTGCGGTGGCGGTAGCTGTTCGGTACATTCGGGTGATCCTTGCGCCGCCGGCGAGGATTGCCAAAACGTTTGCAACGAAGCGGCCGTGTCGTGCAACTCTTCGGCGGGAACGACCTGCCTCGACGAGGGCGACTTGTGTACAGATGACCTGTGCAACGGAGCAGGCACCTGCACGCACCCACCGGCAGTCAACGGGACCCCGTGCGAGGACGACGGCAATCAATGCACGGACAATATCTGCGACGGCGTCGGCACTTGCGTCGGCGTCAACAACGCTGCGTCCTGTGACGATAGCGTCTTCTGCAACGGGGCCGATACGTGCTCCGGCGGAAACTGCTCGATTCACGCCGGAAATCCGTGTTTCGGCGGACCGGAATGCGCCAATCTATGCGACGAGATCGGAGGAAGCTGCGATCGGCCGGCGGGAACTCCGTGTACGAACGATGGAAACGTGTGTACGGACAATGCCTGCGACGGCGCGGGCACGTGCGCCGCCACACCGAACAGCGACTCCTGCGAAGACAATCTGTTTTGTAACGGCTTGGATACCTGCGCAGGCGGAGCCTGCTCGGCGCACACAGGCGACCCCTGTGCAGCGGCCGGCGATACCTGCGTCGAACTGACCGATCAATGCGTGGGCTGCGTCATCAACGAAGACTGCACAGACGACGGCAATGCATGCACCGATGAGATATGCAGCGGAGGCACGTGCATTTCAGCACCCAACAACGGCTCGTGCGACGATGGCGTGTTTTGCAATGGAGCCGATACATGTTCCGGCGGCAACTGTTCAGTCCACGCGGGAAATCCGTGCTTCGGCGCCGCTGAGTGCGCCGACCTCTGCGACGAAACCGGCGACACATGCGATGTGCCGGTCGGCGTCGCTTGCACAGACGACGGCGACGTTTGCACTTCCGACGAATGCGACGGTGCTGGTGCTTGCGGTCATCCGCCCGCTTCCGCCGGCGTCGCCTGCCCCGACGATGGAATCGAATGCACACTCGACGAGTGCGATGGTCTCGGCGCCTGCGGTCACCCTGCGGCACCGTCCGGCGTTCCCTGCACCGATGACGGTGACCAGTGCACGCTCGATGAATGCGACGGTGCCGGTGTCTGCGGCCACCCGCCCGCGCCAAGCGGGACAGTCTGCCCCGACGACGGCATCGAATGCACGCTCGACGAGTGCGACGGCGCAGGGCTTTGCGCCCACCCGCCCCAGTTATCTGGTACGCCTTGCCTCGACGATAGCAACGACTGCACTGGCGACGAGTGCGACGGCGCCGGCGCCTGCAGCCACCCGCCGCTCACGGTGGGCACCCCTTGTGACGACGGATTGCCATGCACCGGCACCGGCGAGCCCGGCGTCGGGGTCGACGAGTGTGACGGCGCCGGGAGTTGCTCCGGAAGCCTCGATCCCTCCTGCGCCGACAACTGCTTGGACGCCGCCGTCGCTCTCGAAGGAACAACACTGGCCAACAACACCGGGTTCGGAACCGAACTTCAAGTCTCCTGCGCATTCAGTTCCACAGGCGACACCTGGTTCTCCCACACCGCAAACTGCACAGGCCAGCTGCTCATTACCACAACCGGCAGCGCATTCGACACTGTCCTCGCGGTCTTTGACGAATGCGGTGGTACGGAGGTCGCCTGCGACGACGACGGCGGACCCGGACTGTCTTCCGCACTCACAATCAACACCGTGGCAGGTGAAGACTACTTCATCCGCGTCGCGGGATTCGGTGGCGCAACCGGCAATGTGCTGCTCAACATCGCGCGACTCGACACCTGCTTGATTGACGGTATTTGTCGCAACGACACAGACCTGAATCCGGCCAACCCGTGCGAATTCTGCGAGGCAGTCCTCTCTGCGTACGACTGGTCGCCCACCACCAAGGGAACCGCTTGCGGAAGCCAGATTCCCGATCACCCACAGTGTGATAGTTCCGACTCCTGTAACGGTCTCGGAGCCTGCGAACCGAACCACAAACCAAATGGCCAGCCCTGCGGTGACCCGAACAACAACGACTGCGACAATCCCGACAGCTGTGATGGTCTCGGGATGTGTCAGGACAACTTCGAGCCTCTTGACTTCGCCTGTGGCGACCCGCTCGACGACGGTTGCAACAACCCCGACACCTGCGACGGAGTTGGAACCTGTCTCGATAATTTCGAGCCCATTGCTTTCGCCTGCGGAGATCCCACGGACACCGAGTGCGACAATCCGGATACGTGCGACGGCGTAGGAACCTGTCTGCAAAACTTGGAGAACAGCGGCTTCGCCTGCGGAGACCCGACGAACACCGAGTGCGACAATCCCGATTCCTGCAACGGCGCGGGAACTTGCCTGATCAACTTTGAACCGCCCGGTTTCGGCTGCGGAGACCCCGCCGACACCCAATGCGACAATGCCGACACATGCGACGGGTTCGGAACCTGCCTCGACAACTTCGAAGCGATCGCATTCGCCTGTGGCAGTCCGGCTGACACTGATTGCGATAACCCCGACTCCTGTGATGGTCTCGGAACCTGCCTGACCCACCTCGAACCCACCGGATTCAGCTGCGGCGACCCCGCCGACACCGGGTGCGACAATCCCGACACCTGCGACGGCGTCGGACTCTGTCTCGACAACCTGGAATCGATCGGATTCCTCTGTGGCAGCCCAGCCGACACCGACTGCGACAACCCCGACAGCTGCGATGGCGCGGGTGTCTGTCTCGGTAATCTTGAGTCGATCGGGTTCGCCTGCGGAAGCCCCGCAGATACCGGGTGCGACAATCCAGACAGTTGCAATGGTGCGGGAACGTGCCTCGAAAACTTCGAGCTCAGCGGCTTCTCGTGCGGATCTCCCAGCGACACGGATTGCGACAACCCGGACACATGCAGTGGGACGGGATTCTGCCTGCCCAATCGGGAGTCGATCGGATTTCTGTGTGGCGACCCTGCCGACACGGATTGCGACAATCCCGACAGCTGCGACGGAACCGGCGTGTGCCTGGACAATTTGGAATCCACCGGTTTCCCCTGTGGGAATCCAGGTGACACCGGTTGCGACAACCCCGACTCCTGTGACGGAGCAGGCCTCTGCCTCGACAACTTTGAGACTATTGGCTTCTCCTGCGGCGATCCCTCCGACACCGACTGCGACAATCCGGATGCTTGCGACGCCGGCGGCATCTGCCTGACCAACCTGGAAGGCGTTGGGTTCGCATGTGGGAGTCCGACCGACACAGATTGCGACAATCCCGATGCCTGCGATGGACTCGGTGTCTGTCTCGATCATTTCGAGTCCGTCGGCTTCGGATGCGGCAGTCCTTCAGACACCGAATGTGACGATCCGGACACTTGCAACGGCATTGGCGCTTGTCTGTCGAATTTCGAGTCGATCGGCTTCGCGTGTGGCAGTCCAACGGACACCCAATGCGACAATCCCGATTCCTGCAATGGCGCCGGCCTTTGTCGCGACAACTTTGAAGTCTTCGGCATCACGTGCGGCGACCCGACGGACACCAACTGCAACAATCCGGACATTTGTGAAGGAAGTGGTTCGTGCTTGGACAACTTGGAGTTGGATGGCACGCCGTGTCCCAATGGCGTGTTCTGTGACGGTGATGAAACCTGCCAAACCGGGGTGTGCATTGACAGTCCCGATCCCTGCATCGACGACCCGCATTGCGACGAGCCCAACGAAGCCTGTCTCGAATGTCTCAACGTTAACGAGTGCGCGGACACGGACGGCAACGGCATCGTCGACGACGGGTGCTTCTGGTATGAGTGCACGACGAACACCTGTGCCCAGACACCTCGCCACTTCGGCGACATGGGCGGACCCTTCGGCGACTGCGCGCTGGACGGGTTTACGAATCTCTCCGATGCGCTCCTTGCCCTAACGTGCTTCGCGCAGAACAGTACCTGCGCGCTCATCAACACCGACGTCGGCGGCCCCTTCGGCGACTGCGAGCCGGACGGCTTCTGCAACCTGGCAGACGCGCTCCACGCGCTTACCGCATTCGCAAACAACAACACCTGCAGTTGCCCGCTGGACGGCGGCGGACCCATGCCCGAGCACCAGCCCCGCGTGGTGGCAACGGCGCGGCTGCTCGCCGTCGCGGAAGTACCTTCCGCCCGCCCGGGCGAGGAGGTGCGCGTTCGCGTGTTCATCGAGGCGCCGCTCAAGGATCTCGTCGGATACCAGTTGGATACGGTCGTGACCGGCGGGCGCCGCGGCTACCTTGAGTTGATAGACTTCGCAGTCGAGAACCACGGGCGATACGTCTTTGGCAAGGCCGACAACGAACTTCAGGCGTTCAACCTCGTTTCGGGGCAAATGCTGAACGCCCTGCAAACCGGCGGCATGGAGACACCCGCTACTGGCTATCTCGCGACCCTTACCTACCGAGCGTCGGACGACGCGCAGGGGACGTTCGTCATCGACGTTCTCCGTGACGGCCAGACGTATCTTGTGGCGTCGTTTAATGGAAAAATCGATGTCCGGTCCACTACGGCGGCGTCCGTGGTGGTCACACCGGGTCCGGTGCGTAGTGTTCGCTAGCCATACGCAGGCGACGCGCGCGGTGGAGAAACACAGAGAACGGAGTCCCGTGATGAGCGGAAGAGTGGAACAACATGGCACCGGTCTGCGAGCGGTGAGTCGATCGAACTATTGGCTTCTCGGAGCGTGTCTCCTTGCGATGTCCGGGGCGCCCGCTCTGGGAGAGGCGCGTCTCTTCATGACGCGCCCTGGCGAGCAGGCGGCCGTGCCCACGGCCGGTCCCCACACCCTATTCATGGACCCGGCGACCAGCGTCACCCTTGAGGTCTGGGTCGCCGACACCACGCCGCAGATACTCGGGAGTTATCAAGTGTCCGTGCCGGGTGTGGCGACGCTCGCCGCCGGCAGCGGAACGCTCACGTACATCGACAGGCCCGCGCCCTCGGGAGATTCGGTGCTCATCGATTGGTTTCGTCCCGAATGGGTCTTCACTGGCATCCCGTCCGCGTCGCTATTTGTCAGCGAAACGGGCCTGCCCGACGGATTCGCGTTTGTCGGGTTCCTACCCTTGGGACTGGGTCCGGTCATCGACGGGCTGGGATACATGGGGGAATTCGAGTTCGAGGCCTCCGCCGACGCCGGCGGCACGTTCGTCCTGGATTTCCTACCGCTCGGCGCCCCGCCTGACGGTGGAACGGGACTGACCGACCAAACCGGAGTGGCCGCAGTCCTCACCAACTTCCAGCGTTTGGTCATCAAAGTCGGTCCGCAGCCCGCAAATGACGAGTGTACGGACCCCGTCGATGTGATTTCCGGAGATCTGCCTTTCGTCAGCGCGCAGGCCACCACCAGCGAACCCAACGTCGACTTTGGCGGACTGGGAAACACCGTCTGCGACGACAACGGAAACGACCTTATCTACAATGACCTCTGGTTCACCCACAACGCAGACTGCAACGGGGTCACCACCGTATCCACCTGCGACCAGGCCGACTTCGACACGCGAATCGAAGTCTACGAAGGATGTGGCGCCTGCCCGCCTGCCAACCTGATCGCCTGCAGCGACGATGGCTTCGGCTGCACCGGTGGAACCTCCGAACTCAACTTCCTGGCTGCAGCTGCGACCTGCTACACCATCCGCGTCGGATCAGGCGATCCGATCGGGCTTGGCTCCGGCACGCTCTCCATCCGCGCCAGCAGTTGCTTCATCGGCGGCACCTGCTTTGCCATGTTCGAAGCCAACCCGCTCAACGAGTGTGAAGCTTGCATCCCAGCCATTTCAACAACAACCTGGTCACCGCAGTTCGCCGGGTCACCATGCACCGAAGACGCGAACGACTGCACCCTTGATGAATGCGACGGCGCGGGCGTGTGCGAACACCCGCCCGCCACAGCCGGCACGCCATGCCCCGACGACGGCGAAGTCTGCACCGACGATCGGTGCGATGGCGCGAGCGCCTGCCAACACCCACCCGTCGCCCTCGGACAGCCATGCCCCGACGACGGAGACGTCTGCACAATCGATGAGTGCGACGGCGCGGGGGCGTGCGGACACCCGCCCGCGCCCACCGGAACACCATGCCCAGACGACGCGGACGTCTGCACCATCGATGAGTGCGACGGCGCGGGCACCTGCGCACACCCGCCCGGGCCCGCAGCAGTCCCCTGCAACGACGGCCTCGCATGCACCGGAACCGGTGAACCGGGCGTCGGGATCGACGAGTGCGACGGAATGGGAAACTGCGTCGGACAACTCGATCCAAACTGTTCAGACAACTGTGTCGATGCAGCCATCGCCTTCGAAGGACCAAACCTGGGAAACAACACCGGGTTTGGAACCGAACTCATCGTGTCCTGCGCCCTCTCCGGGCACGACGCTTGGTTCGTCCACACCGCAGCCTGTGACGGACAGATCAGGTTCAACACCATCGGAAGTGCAATCGACACCGTCTTAGCCCTCTACGACGAGTGCGGCGGACCCGAGCTCGGCTGCGACGACGACGGCGCTCCTGGCGTCGACGCAACCATCACGATCTCCGTCACTGCCGGTGAGGACTACTTCATCCGCGTCGCCGGATTCAACGGTGCGGAGGGCGACGTAGTCCTCAACATCACGCGACTCGACGCCTGCCTGATCGACGCCGTGTGCCGTGCGCCCGGCGAGGGCAATCCCGCGAATGAGTGTGAGCTGTGCATGCCCGTCTTCGACACCGAAGACTGGTGGCCAAGGTCAAAGGGTACTGCGTGCGGAAATCCCACGCCCACCGACGCCGAGTGCGACGCCGCCGACGCCTGTGACGGATCCGGTTCGTGCGAGCCCAACCACAAGCCGCTGGGCCTGGCATGCGGCGATCCCACGGATACCGAGTGCGACAACCCGAACATCTGCGATGGTCTCGGCGCCTGCGGCGATGACTTTGAGCCCGCCGGCGTTGCATGTGGCGATCCCAATGACGACGACTGCGACAACCCCGACACCTGTAACGGCGGAGGCGGTTGCCTCGAAAACTTCGAGTTGGCTGGCTTTGCTTGCGGTGATCCGACGAACACCGCCTGCGACAACCCCGACACCTGTGCGGGCGAGGGCACCTGCCTGATCAACTTCGAGCCCGACGGGACCGCCTGTCCAACGGGTCTGTTTTGCGACGGTGAGGAGACATGCCAGGCGGGCACATGCGTCGACAATGCGGATCCGTGTATTGACGATCCCCACTGCGACGAGGTCGGCAACGTCTGCCTTGAGTGTCTCAACGTCAACGAGTGCGCCGACACCGACGCCAACGGTATCATTGACGATGGCTGTATCTGGTACGCCTGCGTCGACAACACCTGCGTCGAGACGCCGCGGCAATTCGGCGACATGGGCGGGCCGTTCGCCGCCTGCCCGCCCGACGGGTTTACCAACCTCGCCGACGCCCTCCTGGCCCTGACGTGCTTTGCACAGGACACCCTGTGCGACCCCATCAACATCGACGTCGGCGGACCCTTCGGTGACTGTCAGCCCGACGGCTTTTGCAACTTGGCTGACGCCCTGCACGCGCTGACGGCGTTCGCCGACAACTCGTCATGTGCCTGCCCGCTCGATGGCGGCGGCCCCGCGCCGGTGTTCATGCCACGCACGGTCGCGACGGCACGCCTGCGTGCGGTCCCAGAGACACGCCGCGTGCGACCGGGTGAGGAAGTTGAAGTGCGTGTGTTCATCGACGGATCCTTGAAGGATCTGCGTGGTTATCAGTTGGACACTGCCGTCAGCGGTGGACGACGAGGCCAACTCGAACTCGTTGATGTCGCCATCGAACAACGCGCGGACTACGTCTTCCAGAACATCACCGGCACGTTGGACGCCTTCAACATCGGCAATGGCGGGATGCTCAATGCGCTGTTCGCGCCACACGGTGTAGAGACCGCCGCGGGCGGCTACCTGGCAACCTATCGGTATCGCGCCAGCGAAGATGCCGTCGGCGCCTTTGTCATC
>JAJDDU010000107.1 GCA_029260155.1 Phycisphaerae bacterium
AGCAAACTGGAAGGCGCCAACAACAAGATCAAAGTCATCAAACGCATCGCCTACGGCTTCCACGATCTCGAATACTTCGCACTCAAAGTCAAACAGGCTCTACCGGGACGTTTCTCCAGTAACTAATTCGGAGGAGAACCAGAAAGTTCATCGTCGCATCCCTGGCGTTCTGCGTATGCGTGGTCATGCCACTGCAAGAGGGGTGCAATAATGACGTGGACATACTACTGCCCGGCGGGACAACGCCAAGTCAGTCCGAGATTGAAGGCCAGACCATCGCGGATCAGATCGAGATCGATGCCGAACTCGAAGACTTTGAGATCCGCCGCATTCCGTCCAACACCGGCTTGTTCGGACCCAAGGGCTCGCTCTACGGGGCTGTGCTCGAAGACAGCCTCAACAGCGTGTACGTCCTCGGCAAGCACTTCCCCGACGGCACCGTCGAAATCACGGGTGTGGTCCTGGAGGACATCAGCGACAACCTGATCCTGATGGAAGAGATCACAGCCGCAGGCAATGTGCGAATCACAATACCGACCGGTGATTCAGCCGAGTACGAGATTCTCCCTGAGGGTGGCCTGCGCATCACCATGACACTGCGCGGTTCTTCGCCGCCGAGCACACTGGTCTACGAAATCGATGCCACCGAAAACGTGACCATCGACCACGCGGCGTCGCAGATCAACTTGATCGGAGACGCCGGTTACAACGACGGATCCATTGAAGTCACGCGCGCGGCGAAGGCGATACGCCTGCAGCGCGCCCTCAAGCCGACTCAGATGGTTGCGCTCCAGCGGTTCGACTGCCCGTCGATCAACAGCATCATCACAACGGCCGACGTCACGTGCGCACTCTGGACCGTCGTCACGTCGCAAGCGCCGACGCGCGCGATCGACGCAGCGTGCCTCTCAGCAAACGGTTTCCTCGGCGGGTTTCGCGGCTCCGACTTCCTGCCGGGCGGGCAGCCGGGACCGGAGACCGCGCCGGTAACGGTGGCTGCCTTGAAACTGGGCGTCAACGCGGTCTGCTCCCTTGTCAAAGCCGGCTGGTCGGTCGGGAAGTTGCTCAAGAAGGCGTCCCTGCCCGATCTCCTGTGCATGGGCGTGACCATCGTGGAAGAGGGCACACGCGTCATCACAGGGGGCGAGACGATCAACGACGCAATCTGCGAAGCGATCGGAGGCACTCCTACTCATCCCGAACAAGATCCATTCTTTGCGGAAGGCTGCGACAACACCTGTCCGTTCGCGTTCGACGATCAGTGCGACGACGGGGGGCCGAACTCCGACCTCGCAGTTTGTGCCATTGGCACGGACTGCTCCGACTGCGGGTCACGCGATCCGAACGCCGAGGAGGAAGAGCCCGACTGTTTTGATGACGGCATCTGCAACATGGACTGCCCCATCACACCGCGCGACCCAGACTGCATGGACATCGACTTCTGCGAGAACTTCTCGATTTGCTGCAACGGGGACGGCATCTGCGATCTGGCCCGTTGTCCCCAGCAGAGCGACTCGGATTGCACGAATTTCGATTTTTGCGATCGAACCAGCGCTTGCTGCCGCGACGATGACCGTTGCGACTCCACGGGGTTCGACTGCCCCGAACTTGACGAAGACTGCAACGACTGTGACGCCGGCAATGTCTGCGTGACGCTGTGTGAACCGATAGATCCCGATTGCGCCGTAGTCGATGACTGCCCGCAAGACGACTTCTGCGAAGACTGTGTCGGCGACGATCCCGATTGCGATCGCTGCGGATCAGGCGACGGCTGCGTCACAGGCTGCGAGACCGACGACCCCGATTGCGAAATGGTCACCATCCCCTGCGGACCGACTGAATTCTGCTGCGACACGGACCTCTTCTGCGGGGGGCTCTTCTGCTTCGGGGAGACGGATGACGACTGCAACCTCTGCGGTATCGCGGACGGGTTCTGCATGGAAGTGTGCTCGTTCGACGACGACCACTACCCCGATCCCGATTGCGATGAAGACCTGTGCGCGGAGTCTGGGCGATGCTGCGACGGCGACGGGCGTTGCGATGAGAAATTCGACAGCAGTTGCTTCAACGACTCGGATTGTGATCGCTGTCCAGGCTTGGACGCCACGTTGGACGGCCTGTGCATTCAGGATTGCCAAGTCCCGGACGGCGACTGCGTGAACGAACGGCAGTGTGAGGACTTCGGCCAATGCTGCCCCAACGACGGCGTGTGCGACCTGGACTTCTTCCTCTGCAACGGCGGTCTCGATTTCGACTGCCCGCGGACCAACGCGGGTATCTGCGCGGAGTTCGGGATCTGCTGCCCCGGCGATGGATGCTTCCCACGCAATTGCCCCGACGGTGATCCCGGATGCGTCGCCGCCACGGAAACGGCCGCCGAACAGTGCGCCGATTTCGACGTGTGCTGCCCCAACGATGGCCGCTGTGAGTGCACCGACGACCCGGACTGCGACGGCTGCCAACTTCCCGGCACGGGTATGGACGGCGTCTGCGTGCTCGACTGCGTCGGCGGCGACGCCGACTGCATCAACGATTCCATCTGCATCACCAACCCCGGCTGTTGCTTCGAGAGCGACGGCAGCTTCGAGAGCGACAGCTGCTACAACCTCGAAGCCTGCCTCGGCGGCATCCCCCCCCGCTGCCCGACCAACAACACCGAAGCCTGCGCGATGGGCCTCCCCTGTTGCCCCGGCGACCCCTGCATTCCCCGCGCCTGCCCCGACGGATGCCCGTAACCCAAGTCCGCTGCTCGGGTGGCCATCGCTTCAGCGATGGGGGACACGAACGCCGCGGCACCGTGCGGCACGCCGCGTCGCCTACGATGTGGCCACGTACGCGCCCTTGTTCTCATTCCAAACTGTATGAATGGCCAACCTGTCGCCCAGGAGCGGCGGAAGCAACCGCACCTGTCCCTGTCAGAAACTCCGTCCGCCTCATTCTCAGCCTTCGAACATCCAGAATGGTGTAGTGTCCAAGAACTCGATCGCGTCCGAGGGTGCTGGCCTCGAGCGCCCGGAATGGAACGCGAATCCGGTGTACTTGAGTTGAAACGAGCGGTTTGATTGGATGCGATCATGGCATGCGCAGCCGCCCTTTTTGGCAACATCGGCGCGCGATGTGACATCGCCAGCGTGCAGGAGTGACCAATGGTACTGAATTCGTCAAGAAAGTTCATCGTCGCATCCCTGGCGTTCTGCGTATTCGTGGTCATGCCGCTGCAAGAAGGATGCAACAATGACCTGGACATACTATTGCCCGGCGGGACAACGCCAAGCCAGTCCGAGATTGAAGGCCAGACTATCGCGGATCAGATCGAGATCGATGCCGAACTCGAAGACTTCGAGATCCGCCGCATTCCGTCCAACACCGGCTTGTTCGGACCCAAAGGCTCGCTCTACGGGGCCGTGCTCGAAGACAGCCTCAACAGCGTGTACGTACTCGGCGAGCACTTCTCCGATGGTACCGTCGAAATGACAGGGGTGCGGGCGTGCGGGTGAGGTATGAAAGAAGGCGGAACCGGCGACTGGGCCGGTTCCGCCTGTTGGATTTGGTGGGCGGCGTCCGCAGCTAGTGCGACAGCGCGACTTTGGGTGCAACGTTCTTGTTACGTGCCGAGAATCGCGATTGGTCGATCCCACGGATTGCAATCCGTGGGTTTCGAGTGACGATTCGGAAGCAACCTCGCACTGTCATACTAGTTCCCTCGGCAGCGACCGCCCTTGCACTTGTTCGAGCAGCAGTCGGCGTTGGCGGAACAGGAATCGCCGCCGGCTGCGCACGAGTCGCACTGGTCGGTGGCTTCATTGCACGATGATCCGCCTGCGCAGGGATCGCCGGTGGAGCTGCAATCGGCCGTGCCGTCGCAGTACTCAGCGCCATTGCAGAACAGTCCGTCGTCCGGGCAATTCGAGTCGTTTGACGTGAATACACAGGCGCCGCCTACGCAGTCGTTGGTTGTGCAAGCGACACCGTCGTCGCAGTCTGCCGGCACGCTACAACCCGTCGAGCAGTCGATCGCGCAGTTGGATGCGTCCTCGGTGCCTTCGCAGGTTGCGTCGCCGCAGCAGGACGCGGTGCCCGGTTGGTTGCTGCAATCGAATGGCCCGCTTGTGCATCGGCCGTCGCTGCAGTCGACCGGACCCGCACCGTCACCGTCGCCGCAGCAGAAACGATTGCCTGGATTCCCATTCTGCTTGCCATTGCAGTCCTGCGGGCAGGAGAGGCAATCCTCGCCGATGCTGGGCTCGCAGATACCGTTGTCGCAACCTGGCCCGGTGCCGCTGAAGCAGTCATTGGCGCAGTTGTTGCAATTCTCATCTGTCTCGCACGTGCCGTTGTTGTTGCAGACGATGGGAACGCACACGTTAGCGCCTTCGTCACAGTCTTCGCCCGGACAGGGGTCGCTGCCTGCTTGGCAAGTGCCTCCGACACAGGTTTCGGACCCGTTGCAGAAGAGCCCGTCGTTGCAGTCGGCGTTGTTGTTGCAGCCGCCGGCGACGAGCGTGTTGACCGTGACCGCGCCGGTGTTTCCGGGGTCAAGCCAATCGCGCAGCCGCGTCGCCGAACTTCCGCCGCCGTTCCAGGATACCGAGATTTTTCCGTACCAATCGTCGGAGTTGTTGCTGCACGCTGCGTAACCGCCGTGCAACTGGCCGATGACTCGGTGGTTCGGATCGAACAAAGGCGACCCCGACGACCCACCCTCGGTAGTGCCAAGATCCCAGTCGGTGATGCGGACGTGCGTGCCGTCGCCGGGGACGTTGGAACCCAGGTAGCTGGTCGTCGTCGTTGGGTCGTTCTCGAAGCTGATGCGTTTCTCGTCCACGCTGGGGTGGTGAATCGCGATCGCGCTGTTCGTGTCGTTGCCGGAGCGGTCCCATCCTGCGAACGTCACGCCCCAAGCCGGATCGGGCGACTGATCCAACTCGACGATCGTAAAGTCTGAGGCGCTGTACGTCGCCCGGAAGAACGAGCCGCTCTGGAAGTCGGACAGCGAGCCGTCGGGCGTTCCGCCGCAGCTCGACGTTTCATAGTTCCAATAGGCCACCAACGAGGAGGCGTTGTTGGACCGGATGCCGCAGTGGTTGGCGGTCATGAACAAAGGGGTCTCATCTTGGGCGGTGTTGTTGACCATGAATCCCGTGCAAAACAGACTTCCGCCGGTCGAGATGACGGCTACCGACGAGATTTCATCGCCCCACTGGTTGCCTTCCGGGCAAACGACGTCGATGTTGCAAGATCCGGACTCGACAGGGCCGCCACCACCGAAGCTGGTGTAGCCGACGTTGACGCTGGCCAGTTTGAGCTGAAGATCCCCCCGCGATGCTGTTGGCACAGTGACCTCGACCACCAACTCGTCGGATGGCACAACGGGCGTCCACAACTCACCGTGTGCGGCGTTGTCCGCATCGGTGAACGGACGGACGACGCTGCTGAAGTCCGGGGCGTAGATGAAGAGAAGCCCGTCTGCGGGCATGTGGTAACTCGAGAACCCGAGATTCAGGGAGACGGCGCCGGGCGATGATACGCGGACCCGCCACACGCTGGTCAGCCGGTCGACTTGTTCCCAAGTGCCGTGGGTGACCGGTGTGATGGCCGCTGGATTCGGAATCGCGAAACGCGGTGCCAGTCCGGCGGTCGCGCGTGCGTTGTCCTCTTCGGTTACGGCGATCAGGTTTACTGCCGGCGCGGTTTCGGCGGGCACGTCTTCGATGGCCTTTAGGCTCGCATTGTATCGAACGGCCGCAGGCTGGTGCAGCATCGTGGCTGCTGTGTCGATGAGCGGCGGAATACCACGTCGTGGTGCCGCATCCGCCACAGCAGCATTGCCCGGTGCCCAACCCAGCATCGCCGCGCCGCAAGAGAGTAAGACCACTCTTGCGGTGGACAGGCGTTCGGATCCTCTGGCTCGCACTTGACGATTCATCTCCATGCCTCCTTAGAAAACTGACTTCGTAACTGGGCGACGTCCGCTGGGAGGCGGCTGTGCCCTCTGCCGACGAACGACGACGCCGGTTGACCGCTGGGAATCATCATAGTCCAGACACACTGAACAACGCAAGGTTTTACACTCGGGAACGCGTGAGCGTATTGCGGGGGGGAGTCAGGTAGACGCCGGTAGCGCTGCCGCGCCCGTTCACTGTGTTCGCGTGTCGATCACGGCATCAGGTGGAACCGTGGAGGGCTAATGCGGAATAGCCGACGGTGGGATTTGAACCCACAACCTCAGCTTTACGAAAGCTGTGCTCTACCGTTGAGCTACGTCGGCGCGACGGAGCGGAGATAATGCCGTCATGTCGGCGGAAAATCAATCGCTCGCGACCGTTTTTGATGGGATTGTTTTGGATTTTCGTTTGGTGACAGGGGCTGGAGAGACGTTGCCCCCCGGCGGCGGTGCCGCTAACGTCCGGGAACGACGATAATCGGCAGGTTGGAGGATTGTTTTCGAGGATGGCTGACACGGGAATAACACAACCGCCTCTCTTTGCGGATCCTGTCATGCCGCGGACGCGGTTCCAGGGCAGCAAGCGCAAATTGGCTGGCTGGATCGTGGAAAAGCTGGGCGATCTGGAGTTTGACAGCGTTTTGGACGCGTTCGGGGGGACTGGCTCTGTCAGCTATGCGTTTAAGCAGCGCGGCAAGGCGGTGACCTACAACGACGTTCTGCGATTCAATCACCTGATCGGAGCGGCGTTGATCGAGAATCGCGAGCGGATTCTGCGGCCTGCTGAGGTCGAGGCGGTTGTCACACGAACCGAGGACGTGGACTACGACGATTTCGTGGAGCGGACGTTTGGCGATGTCTACTTCACGGACCCGGAGAATCGTTGGATCGACACGGCCGTTATGAACATTTCGCGGTTGGAGGATCGCTTCGCGCGGGCGGTGGCTTGGTACGCGCTGTTTCAATCTGCATTGGCAAAGCGTCCGTACAATCTTTTTCATCGTCGCAACCTGTACATGAGGAAGGCTGACGTCAAACGCACGTTCGGCAACAAAGCGTCATGGGATCGCCCGTTCGAGGAGCATTTCCGGAAGTTTGCGGCTGAGGCCAACGGCGCGGTTTTTGATAACGGCAGACGATGCTTAGCGGTGTCGTCAGATTGCCTGAGTGTCGCCGGCGATTACGATTTGGTGTACATCGACACGCCGTACATGAACGCTCGTGGGTTGGGCGTGGATTATCGCGACTTCTACCACTTTCTCGAAGGGCTGACGGATTACGCCGGTTGGCCGGCGCGCATCGATCGGTCGTCGAAACACCTGCGACTTGTCCGCGAGCCGGGCGTGTGGGGATCGCCGGATGAGATTCATGCCGCGTTCGACGCGCTGTTCGAGCGCTTCGCCGGCAGCATCTTGGCGGTCTCCTACCGCAGCGACGGGATTCCCTCGATCGACGAGATCAGGCTAGCGATCGCAAGGCACAAGGGGCGTGTGGATGTGCATCTTCACCGAAGCTACCAGTACGCCCTTTCCACGAACACGAAGTCACGCGAAGCGCTGCTGGTCGGCGTGTGAAACTGTCACCGATCCGCCCCCCCGCTTGCACAAACGGTGGCGATTGCGAAAATGACGGGCTGTGTAGGTGGGCTCGGCGGCATCGTGCCGTTGCAATAGAAGCGGAAACCACGGAGCGATTCACATGACTGCGAAAGACGTGATCAAGAACACCCTTGATATGGGGCACATGATCCTGACGGCCTACATCGGCGACATGAGCGACGCCGAGTTGATGACCCGGTCCGTGCCGGGGACGAATCACGTTGCATGGCAGCTCGGCCACCTGATCGCATCGGAGAACAAGATGCTTACCGATGCCGGGTTCAAGATGCCGGCGCTGCCCGATGGGTTTGCCGAATCGCATAGCCCGGAGGCGGGAAAATCCGACGACGCAGCCAAGTTTCACACCAAAGAACAGTATCTCGGGTGGCTCGCTCAGCAACGCGACGGCACGCTGGCTGCGCTGAGCGCGGCGACCGATGCGGACTTTGCCAAGGCGACACCGGAACCGATGCAGGCGTACGCTCCGACGGTCGGCACGGTGTTCAACATGATCGGTGTTCACACGGTGATGCACGTCGGGCAGTTCGTCCCGGTGCGCCGCAAACTGGATAAACCTGTTACGATTTGAGCGGAGCGCTCCCCTGCGGGTCGCCGCTAAACGGCGGGTTACAGGTTTTTGAGACGTTGCTCTTTGTCGTAGGTTTGTAGTCCTCCGATGAGGGCGTCGAGTTCGCCCTGCATGATCTTCTCCAACGAGTAGAGATCGAGATTGATGCGGTGGTCGGTGCATCGGTTCTGGGGGAAGTTGTAAGTGCGAATGCGCTGCGAACGGTCGCCGCTGCCGATCATCGATTTTCTGGCGGCGGAACGCTCCCTGTCGATGGCGCCTTGAAAATGATCGTACAAGCGAGCCATCATGATGCGCCTGGCTTTGGCGCGGTTCTTGTGTTGGGATTTTTCGTCGCGCATTGAAACGGTGATGCCCGTTTCAATGTGCGCCAGCTTGATGGCTGATGATACCTTGTTGACGTTCTGGCCGCCCGGACCGCCGGCGCGCGAGACGAACTCCTCGGTGTCCTTTTCCCAGTTGATTTCGATGTCGACTTCTTCGGGCTCTGGCAGGACCGCCACCGTGACGGCTGAGGTGTGCGTTCTGCCTTGGGACTCAGTCTCAGGGACGCGCTGCACGCGATGCCCGCCGCTCTCGTAGCCGAGATGCGTGTAGACGCTTTCGCCCTTGACGTTGAGCGTGATCTCCTTGAGGCCGCCCATGTCGGCGATCGACTGATCGATCACCTCGACCTTGAAACGTCTTCGCTCGCAATACCGCAGGTACATTTCGTAAAGATCGCGGACGAAGAGGGCAGCCTCCTCGCCACCGGTGCCTGCGCGGATTTCGACGATGACCGAGTCGATGCTGGCATCGTCGCTGGTAACGACGCTCTCCTTCAGCTTGTCCATTCGGAGATCGTAGTCGCGCTGAAGCTCGGGAATCTCCTCGTCGGCCAGCTCGCGCATGTCCGGGTCTTGCTCGGCGTCGGTGCTGATGGCCCGAGCTTCTTCCAGGGAGGCACGCGTCTTGGTGAATTCTCGGAACGGGCTCACTAATCTGCGCAGCTTGCCGAGCTCTTTGGCGATGGCGACGTTTTGGATCGGATCGCAGGCGACCTTGGGATCGGACAACTGCTGATTGAGATCCTCGTAGCGATCGTCCAGCTCTTGGAGCTTAACGATCAGACGTTCTTCGATGCTTTCAGCCATTTTGAATTGCTCAACTCACACGACCGTCGTAATGCAGGGACTTTGTGGCGCACGCAAAAACCACGCGGATACGCCTGACGAACCGTGGCGAAGCCAGCGTGGCCGATGCAATTGAGGCGTAGCTAGGTGCGAGGTCGGCGCGAGGCCGGCTTCTCTTTCTTCTTCTGATCGAAGTAGTTTCCGCCGAACTTTGTCTGGAAGCGTTGAACGCGACCCATGGTGTCGACGAACTTCTGCTGGCCGGTGAAAAACGGGTGGCAGCTCGAGCAGATTTCCACGTGAATGTCCGCCACCGTGCTGCGGGTCTCAAAGATGTGGCCACAACCACACTTGACCGTCGCATCAACGTACTTGGGATGGATGTCCTTCTTCATATCGCAAGATCCTCTGGCACACCTTCGATTGTGCGAACGTGGCAGTATACTGATCCGCTTCCGGATTGCAACCCTGCCCACAGCCGCGATTTCGCCCTGGGTCGCATGACACGTTCAAGCGGATCCACGAGGGCATCATCCGGTAGGGTAGATCCCAGGGCGGGGCGCGTGAGCGATTCCCTCTGTTCGCTCTCATCGAACCACCCGCCCCCCCGACCGATCCGCCGGTAGTGGTTCACTCTGCATCAACCGACTTCAGGGTGGCACGGTCTGGCCCAAAGGCCAGGCCGTGAGCCGCGTTCCCACGGCCTGGCCTTTGGGCCAGACCGTGGCACCCGTCAAAGTGACCCACTACCAATCCGCTGGCGACGCTTGACGCGCGGGGGTGAAATGGGCACAATGCCTCGTTCGCGACAGTGCGAGGAGAAGACCCATGGGACATCGAAGCGAACGATTCCGCATCCGCAACGAGGATGCGACCGCGACCAAGATCGTCAACAGGAAGTTCAAAGTGCAGGAGCGCAGCCGGCGCGACACCCGCATGATGGACACGATCAAGTCCGGAAGCCTGCCCTACACCCCCGACGTGATGAGCTGGCTGAGCGCGAAACTCGACAAGAAATCCAGTCGCGTCACCGACGGGGACGTCAAGACGCTGCTCGCTTCGGCGTAGCCGCTCGACGACCTCAGCGAAGAAGATCGCCGAGCGAGTCGAACGGCATCCACCGCGTTCGCGCGAGCTGAATGTCGCGGACCTTCCAGGACTCATCCTCGCGCGCGAACTGGAGTCGCCATCGCGACACGTGATTCGGGACGATCATCTCCGGCGCGATGAGACGGCATCTCACTTGGAACGATGCATGGGCGCCGTCCCCGTCGACCTCAATCTCGAACTGACTCAGCCGGAGTTCCTCCACACCCCATCGGTCTAGGCCACGCCCGATCTGCTCGAGTAGTTCCGCCTTGTCCCACACGCGTCCGTTGGCCTCGATGGCGACGTCAGACGACACGTGTCGAGCGAGCGTGTCCAACACGCCTTCTTCCACCGCGAGTGCCATCGCCTGACACACACTTTCGATCCGCTCAACATCGGTCTCGACGACAGCCTGCACAACGATTAAGAGCGCCCCGACCACCAGCCCAGCCACCGCATCCCGGCCCGCCGCGCGCGTACGCCGGCGACTCCAAATCGTCACCAACACAAGCTGGCAAACAAAGAGAATCGGGATCAACGCGTATGGGTTTTCCAACAGGACTGATCGCATGCTCAATGTTCCGCGCCTTAGGTAGCGCCGGCTGCGACGAGGTCGCCGTGGCCTGCACGCCGCTGCACAGGCGGCCAGGACACTTGTGCATCGTACCAGCGATCCTGAATGCCCTGGAATTTTTCCGGCGTTGACACAGCGATGAACGCGTCGCGGACCGCGCGGGCGTGCGGGTGATGCTCGCTGTATTTGATTCCGAACTTGCGAATCAACCGCCCGGCCAATCGCGGGCCGTGTACTTCGATCAACTCGGCGAAATGCTCCGCGATGACCCGCCCCTGCTCAGCCACCGACGGCGGCGGCGGAAGCGGCTGGGACGCCCAAAGCGCCCGACACTCGGCGAAAATCCACGGATTTCCGATGCAACCACGGGCGATCGTCACGCCATCCACGCCGGTTTCCGACATCATGCGCATGCAGGCTTCGGCGCTGAACAGGTCGCCGCTGCCGAACACGATGCGATCGCCGACGTGCCGTTTGACCCGTGTCAAGAAGCCCCAATCCGCCGGGCCGACGTAGCGCTGACTGACCGATCGGCCATGCACGGTGACCGCGGCGGCCCCAATCTCGAACACGCCGTCGAGGATCTCAAAGAAGTTGCGCTCGCTGTCGGCTGAATCGTCCATGCCGCGACGCATCTTCACGGTAACCGGCCTCGCACGACCGACGGCATCGTACACCCGGCGAACTATTTCCAGCGCGACGCTCGGCTGCGACAAGAGAAAACCGCCGCGACAACGACCCAGCACCTTCCGCACCGGGCAGCCGAAGTTGATGTCAATGACGTCGTAGCCCGCCTCGGCCATCGCAGCAGCCGCGGGGGCGAAGTCATCCGGGTCCGAACCCATCAGCTGCCCGCCGACCGGATGATCGTCGGCTGGAACGCGCAGGATCTCCCGCCGTTTCTTGCCGCGCTGGTTGATCGTCTTGTCGAGTATAACCTCGTTCAAGGCGTAGGGCGCGCCCAGTCGCCGCGCGATCCGCCGCATCGGCAAATCGCTGTAGCCGCTCAACGCAGCTTGAACGAACGGAACGTCAATCTCGACATCACCTAAACGCAACATGATATCTCGGGCCGCTATGGCTTCGGTTTGCTTCGCTCTGCGTCCGTCACGCCGATGTTCTCGCGGACGAATGACACGATGCGACCCTCGATGCCGTCGATTCGCCCAAACATGTGCGTCCCGTGTACGCGGCCGCCGCCGACAATGTCCACCGTCGCACCCGTGTTGACGGTTCCGAGTGCCTCCGCGGCGCGCCGCACGTCTTCGGTCGCGAGCAGCAGGATGGGCTTGGCGCCGTATGCCTTGATGTGGTCCACCGAGTCGACACCGAGGTAGTTTTCACCCGGAGTCATGCAAATCACAACGTCCACCGATCGCTCCCGCCGACCGTAGTCGATGGCCACGCTACACCCCACGCTCGCGCCGACAACCGCCAACCGCGTCAAATCCACGTCGCCCTGCCGAGCAAGAAACGCGTACGCTGCGGCCACATCATGGTACATCGCGTTGTACAAGGTGGGGTCTCGATCCATCGAACGCCGCTCAAGATTCATCGCGGCCGGCGTGACGCTCTCGCCGTGGCCGCGCATGTCGATGGCCAGTACGGCGAAGCCCGCCTCCCGGAGATGCGGCACGAGCGGCTCCCACGCGGACCGTTTGGACCGGTGCATGTGCAGCAGGATGGCCACGGGGCTGTTTGCCGCCTGCGGCTTGTAGTAGTCCGCCACGATCTTGACGCTGTCTTCAGTCTCGAAATTGACAATCGCAGGCGTGTGCGGCGCGGCCAGGACACATGACTGCAACAACAAGGCCGGTAGAACGAGCATGGGTTTCATCCGCAATATCTCCAAACACTACGCACACGGTACGAATCCACCCCACCGGCGTCAACGCGGACCCACCGAGGCCCCACGGTTGCCGTATCACCCTTCCCTTGCTAGAACGTGCCCATGAAGGAAGAGTTCAAGGCACGTTTGAGCGCGATGCCCGACGCTAAAAAACTCGCCATCGCGATCTACGGGGAGTCCGTAGCCGCGTACCGCTATGGCGTGCTGGCGGACAAGGCAGAGACTGAGGGTCATCGCGACTTGTTCCGTAGCATGCAGAAGGAAGAGCAAGGACATCGAGCCGCGCTCGAGCGATTGGCCGATGAGCTCTTCCCCGACGACGAATTCGTCCTGACCACCGCCGACAAAGACCTTGTTATCGTCGGCACGCGACTGCCGGAAGTCACCGACGATGAGTCCTTTCGCAGCCTCATGCGTTTCCTACACGACACCGAGAAACGCACCGGCGAATTCTACGGCGTACTTCGCGAGCTGATGCCAAGCGACAAGCTGGGAGCGTTCCTTCAACAAATGGCGCTCGAATGCGTTCGTCACGGCGATGCACTTCTCGCAATTGAGCCACGCTGAGCTCGGCGCAACGTCCTAATATCCTCCGCGAACACCACGCCGGAACACCGCCAGCTACCGTGGGAATAACACCCATCAAGCGTGCGTTGACGGCGTGATCGTGCGTAACATTGGACCAACGTGGGTAAACCCTTACTCTGAAGTCTCTTAGGAGAAACTCACAGGGCATAACCTAGTCCTCATATCCCTTAACCATGTTCCAGCAAATAATTTACGTAAATCACCCAGAACTACGTCGCAATTGATAAAAACTGGTGGTAGGATCCGTTGAACAGGCGTCGGCAGATGCTTGCCGAACAGAAAACGGGGCCGCCCTCAGCGACCAAGTACGCGCGTCGGTGCTCCCCGTGGCTGCCTGAGTCAGACGTTTTCTAGCACGTTTGGTCCAACATTGTCGGCAGGGGAAAGAAGCAAATGCAGCGCCAAGAATTCGATCACTCGGTTCCGTGCGTCGTCCTTGACCTTAACACCCAACACGATTTCTTTGACATGCAGGGGGCCTGCCCGGTGCTTGACGTCATGGGGCTTTGCCGGTGCTTGCGCCGGGTGGTGGCATGGGTGAAGCGGAACCAAGTCCCGGTCATCTCGACTCTGGATCTCCACCGCAGCGTTGAAACGCACGGCTCTCCATCACCCGCTCGGTGCGTGGAAGGGACCGTTGGACAGAGCAAGTTGGATTTCACCTTGCTGCCCAATCGGCTTTTCGTAGCCGGCGACAACACGCTCTCCGTCCCCACGGACCTTTTCGGCCGACACCAACAAGTTATTTTTCCGCAGCGCTCACGTGACCTTTTCGCCAACCCAAAGGCCGATCGCTTCATCACACAATTGGATGCCGCCGAGTTCATCATTACCGGCGCTGTCGCGGAGTACGAGGTCAAGGCCGTCGTTCTTGGGCTTCTGGCACGCGCCAAACGCGTCACGATCTTGTCCGATGTGTGCGGAGCGTGGAGCAAATCGGAAATGGAACTCTCGCTCAGGCAGATGTACGCGAAGGGCGCCAACGTCATCGCGGCCGAAGAACTGCTCCGCCGCAAACTCCCTCGGCGCTGGCGATATACCGACTCCGCCCTTGTCAGCGCCCATCGCCCGGCTGCGGCGGGGCATTCCAATGGCCGTAATGGGACGAAACGATTCAGCCTCCTCCCGCCCCACGTCAACGGCGTGCTACATCAAAAAAGCCAAACAGGACAAGAACGAGCGACGTAGCCCCGCACCGCCCTTCGGCGGACGCACCCTGTGATTTCCGCGTGTTGTGCGGGGGGCGTGTCTCCGATACCATGACGCCCAAGGGCGCGGCAACTTCGGGCACGGGTATCCTGATGGCAGAGAAAAAGAAGAAACTCCCCAAACAGCTTGCGATTCTCGACGAAGATCTGTGCACCGGCTGTGACGCCTGTGTCGCCGTCTGCCCGGTCGATTGCATCGACAAGATCTCCGACCCCTCTCATCCCGGCTACGCGATGGGCATCTGCAGTATCGACCTGCCGGTGTGCATCGGATGTAAGCTCTGCGCCCAGATCTGTCCGTGGGATGTTATCACAATGGTGCCCACCAATCAGGTGCTTCTGGCTCCGGAGTTCGCCGGCCAGATTGCGTGAGAAACGGCAAGATCCCCTCCGGCCGCACAACACCCGTAAAAATGCAGACGGCCAAGCAGGCGACACGCGAAATCGTGCATGCCTGCTCGGCCGCAACTGTCTTTCCCACACCGGAAAGCAACCGAGCGAACTCGGTT
>JAJDDU010000108.1 GCA_029260155.1 Phycisphaerae bacterium
CCCCCACCGCCGCGATGGCCTTGACCAGAGGCCCCCTCACCGCGAGCTTCCCAAGTCGGCGGTGGAACGCCCGGGTCAGCACGTCCGTCCCATGCCCAATCGCTCGCGGGCAAAGCCAAAAGACCACCAACCCAGATGCCAACCCGCCCGCCGCCGGCAGCAGCAGCACGCCCCAATGAAAATGCAGGACGTCAGACCCCCCGAGGTAGGTGAACCGCCCGACGAGCAGTGTCGACCCCAGGTGCAGTCCCCAATCGAGTCCCGCCGCCGCCAACCCGCCTAGCAGGCCCACAAGCGCACCGAGACTGAACAGCCGACTCCAACGGGCCGCAGGACGGGGCAGCCGATTCACAATACTGGCAGCGGTGAAATTCAAGGTTGGCGCGATCGCTTCCGAGGATTCATGTTTCGATAATCGCACCATAGGAGCGAGATGCCGTTTGTAAAGCCTGTCTCTTGAATCGACGCAGGTCCGTCTGGTAGCATGGCGGTTGTGGTGGGTCGCGTGTCCTTGTTGGGAGGATGGAAGATGAAGTTCGGAAGCGTTTGCGGCGTAGTGGTCCTGTTGCTAGGTACCTCCGCTCCCGCGGTCGCGCTTCTGCCGCCCACCCAGACCGGTGATCTCTACGTCACCAACTTCAGCGGCAACAATATCGCCGTCTACGACAGCGCTGGCGTCTATCAGCGGACCCTATTGCCGGCAGGACTGACCCAGCCGCGCGGGATCGCGTTTGCGCCGGATGGGCGATTCTTCGTCGCCAGTCAGCAAGGCAATCAGGTATTCGTGTTCGACGAAAACGAAGTGCACACCGGAGCATTCGCGCCGACCGCGCCCGATCCCGCGCTCAACGGTCCGACCGGGTTGGCCATCAGCAACGACGGGTCGCTGCTCTATGTCAGCAGCTTCAACAACGATTCGGTGTTCGTGTTCGACCTCGACGGCAACTACCTGCGCGATTTTGGCCACGCCGACCTGAACGGGCCTAACTGCGTGGCGTTTGACTCGACCGGCAACTTCTACATCAGTAGCGCGCTCAACGCCAACGTCCTCAAGTTCGACGCCAACGAGCAGCACATCGTCACATTCACGAGTTTGGGTGCGATCAGCCCGATGAGTATCGCCCGCAACACCAGCGATGAGCTGTACGTCTCAGGCGGCGGGTCGAGCAACATCGTCAAGTTCGACACCAATGGGAACGTTCTCGACGTCATCACGCATCCCGATTTGCCCGCGACGCAGGGCATCGCGTTTGATGACGCCGGCCACTTCTTCTCCTCGTCGTTCTCGCAACCGAACATTTTGGAGTTCGACGAGAACGACGACTACGTGCGTACCATCACCGACCCCACAAATCTAAGCGTCCCGCGAAGCCTTGCTTTCGCGCGGGTCAAGCCTGCTCCGGTCCCGACTGCATCGCAATGGGCACTCACCGCGATGTCTCTCGCCTTGCTGACGGCCGGCACGATCATTCTGCGCCGTCGCCCCGCCGCACGCAGCATTTGAAGCGAAAATACGCCAAGATTGACATTGATTCGCGCCGAGATGGTCCGATAGTATCAGATAGCGCGCGGTCGCTGCGCGCCCGCTGAATCGGGTGACGGGATAGAGAGGGATACACGGCTGATGACACTAGAGAACGCGGATATGCGGACGGGCGACGACGACGTCGCGTCAGTCGAGAAGCTTGTGGCTGCCCACGATCGGATTCGCAAGGAACTGGCCAAGGTGGTCGTGGGGCAGGAGCGCGTCGTCGAGGAACTGCTGATCGCGATGTTTTGCCGCGGTCACTGCATTCTGGAGGGCGTCCCGGGACTTGCGAAAACGCTTCTGATTCGCACGGTGGCTGACACGCTCCGCTTGAAGTTCTCGCGCATTCAGTTCACCCCGGACCTCATGCCCTCGGACATCACCGGGACTGAGGTGATCGAGGAAGACAAAGCCAGCGGCGCCCGTTCGCTGCGGTTCATGCGCGGGCCTCTGTTTGCGAACGTGATCCTGGCGGATGAAGTCAATCGCACGCCTCCCAAGACGCAATCGTCGCTGCTTGAAGCTATGCAGGAGCATCAGGTGACGGCCGGCGGTGTGACGCATAGTCTGCCAAAGCCGTTCTTCGTATTGGCCACACAGAACCCGATCGAGCAGGAGGGAACGTATCCGCTTCCCGAGGCACAGCTCGATCGATTCATGTTCAAGATTCTGGTGGACTACCCGAGCGAGGACGAGGAGTTCGAGATCATGAAGTTGACTACGGCTGCCACGCCCGTAGCGGTGGAGCCGCAACTCGGTGCCGAGGAGATCTTGCAGCTTCAAAGAATCGTGCGTCGGGTGCCGTGCAGCGATCATGTGATTCGCTATGCGATGTCATTGACGCGATGGACGCGGCGTGGTGGCGGGGACGTGCCCAAGTTCATCGAGGACTACGTCGCGTGGGGTGCTGGGCCTCGCGCGTCGCAGCATCTTGTGATGGCGGGTAAGGCGCGCGCACTCTTGCACGGGCGGTACTACGTCTCGACGGAGGATGTTCAGCAGGTGGCCTACCCTGTCTTGCGTCATCGGATTCTCACCAATTTCAATGCCGAAGCCGATGGGATCGGGAGCAATGAAGTGATCGGTCTGCTGCTCAAGGAAGTGCCAAGGGATCCGTCGGATACGATCGATGATAGCTTGGCGCAGCGTGTCTTCGCAGAGGGGAAGACGCTTCAGTCGGAGGAGTGAGCCGTAGAGCCCACAGAAAGCCGTCGTATGCCGCAATTGCCCGCTTACAAGAAGTACCTCGATCCCAATGTATTGGCTAAGATCGATGGGCTTGAACTGCGCGCTCGCGTGGCAGTTGAGGGGTACGTCGTGGGATCGCACGCCAGTCCGAACCAGGGTATGAGCGTGGAGTTTGCCGACCATCGCAGTTACGTGCAAGGCGATGACATTCGGCACATTGATTGGAAGCTGTTCGCGCGAACTGATAAGTACTACATCAAGCAATACGAGCAGGAAACCAACCTCAGTTGCATGATCGTAGTCGATTGCAGCGCGTCGATGGGCTACAAATCACCTGGGGCATCGATGAGCAAACACGAGTACGCCTCGTGTGTGGCTGCCTCGCTTTCGTATCTCGCCTTGCAGCAGCGCGACGCGGTGGGGTTGGCGATGTTTGACGAGTCGATTCGCGAGTACATCAAGCCATCCAGCCATCCGGGACATTGGAAGCAGTTGGTAAACTCACTGGCCGGCGGTGCGCATAGTGAGAAGACCAGTGTTCGTTCTGTGTTGGATGACCTGTGTGAACGACTGGGGCGACGCACCCTGGTCATTGTCATCAGTGATCTGTTCGACGAGGAATCGGAGACATTGCTGGGATTGAAGCACCTGCGCTACCTCGGCAATGACGTCATTGTATGCAATATCTGGGATCCGGCCGAGCGACATTTCCCATTTCAAGGTCCGACGCTGTTCAATGGGCTGGAGGGGGCAGGTCGGGTGATGACAGAGCCACACGCACTGCGACTGGAGTACTTGGCTGAAGTGGAGTCGTTCGTTTCCACGTTGCGACGCGGGTGCAGAGGGATGCACGTTGACTACGTGTCGTTCGACACGTCGGCGGGATTGGACGTTTCGATCAGCGCTTACCTCGCAACGCGAAGCGCCCGTATTCGGCACCGTTCATCGCGCGTGTTGGGGGGGTGAGGGTTGGGAGATTGGAAGATTGAAGATTGACGATGGCTGACGTGACTTATGACTTTGGGCTTTCGACCTTCGACTCCGTGCCGGCGACGCTGGCACAGGGCCTGCCTTTTGTTCATCCTCAGTTTGCGTTGGCGGCGGTTGGGGCTGCGGTCATTCCTCTTGTGATTCACTTTCTTAATCGGCGGCGGTACGTGACGGTCCCGTGGGCGGCGATGCGGTTTCTTCAAGCGGCAGGCAAGCGTAGCACGCAGCGGATGAGGCTGGAGCATTGGGTGTTGATGGCCATTCGCATGGCGGTGATCGCGCTCTTGTGCGTTGCGGTAGGGCGGCCGTTCCTTCCGATCGGGGCGTTGGGAGTTCTGGGGCAGTCTCGGACGCACCGCGTGGTGGTGATCGACAATTCGGGGTCGATGTCGGCGACTGTGGGCTCACAGGGTTCGACCATTGGGCTAAGTGGGGGCGCTTTGGGAGACCTGATGGGTTCGTTCCCGCGTGGTGACGCGGTGAGCCTGGTGACCGCTTCGGAACCTGCGGAAGCGGTTCTGGGTTACGCAGCCTATGACCGGCGGCGGGTTCGTGACTCGTTGTCGGAGATCGAAGTGACACTGCGCGGCACTGATCTGGCCGGTGCATTGTCGGCGGCTTCGGCAATACTTGGGGAATCGGAGTTTCCGCGAGAAGCTCGCGTTGTTTATGTGGTTTCGGACATGCCCGCGACGGGTTGGCAAGAGCCAGCCGTTGCGGCAGCAGTCAAGATCGCGGGGCAAGTGCGGAGTGGCGGTTTGGTGTTCGTGCGTGTGGGCGAGGAGGAGGCGCGAGCCAACGTGGCGGTCACGGATCTGCGCGAAGCGGGCGGTAAGCATGTTTGGTTGGACCCGCGGGATGCGACTCGTGGTGTCTTGCGGATGGAAACGGATGTTGCGAATTACTCCGAGCGTGCGGTCGACGGCATGCATCTGCGGGTGAGCGTCGATGACCGGGCGGGCGGTGCGGGGTCGACTGTTGCGCGGCGACTCGCGGTTGACACACTGGGACCGAACGAGGTGCGGACAGTGCCTTTTTCGGTGATGCCGCGCAGGGCCGGCACTGTGATCGTAAGCGTGACGATCGAAGCTCCGACGGATGACGCGCTCGCGATCGACGATCAGCGGTGGCGGTCGGTGGAGGTTTCGCGCGGGATCGCGGTGTTGCTTGTCGAGGGGCGTAGCGGTGCGACGGCGTTCATGGGGGACGCAGGGTATCTCTCGGCGGCGCTGTCGCCGGAATCGCGACCGGGCGCACAGGCTGCCCTTGACGTGCGAACCATCGCAAAATCAGCCTTCGGAACCGAGCCGTTGGAGTCGTTCGACGTGATCGGGTTGTGCAACACGGGGCGGTTGGTGTCCGACGACCGAGAGCGTCTGGCGGCTTTTGTGCAGGCGGGTGGCGGGCTCATGGTCTTTGGTGGGGATCGAGTTGATGTGACTGTCCCCACGGGCGAGTTTCTGCCGGCGCGTATTGTGGGTGTGGCGGGGGATTCGGATTCGGAGGACGACTCGGTCGGCTTCGCGTCGGAAGCGTTCACGCATCCGGTGCTGGTCGACTTCGCGGGCCATGCCGAGAGCGGCCTGTTTCGGGCGAGGGTGCGGCGACGTCTGCTGATGGAAGCCGTTGACGTGCGAGCAGAGGTGTTGCTGCGCTTCACGGACGGTCATCCCGCGTTGGTGTCCGGGCGGTTTGGTGATGGGCGCATCATCGTATTCGCCACATCGGCTGATATGCGTTGGACCAACCTGCCGGCCAAGGGCGATTACGTCTCGTTGATGGCCAACGTCGTTACTTGGTTAGCGCCGGTAAGCGGCGGGCATCGCACACTGACTGTCGGCGATTCGATTCGAGAGCAGCTTGGTCCTGTGGAATCGGGTCTCTCGCTTCGGGTCAAACATCCCGACGGGCGATCTTCGGAGGGCAGGATGGTGCTGGAATCGGGCACGTTTTGGTTCACCCACGGCTTGGTCGAGCAACGGGGCGTGTATTCCGCGACGATCGGATCGCGCGAGGCTCTTTTCGCGGTGAACGCCGACGCGCGCGAATCAGACTTGCGATCAGTCGACGAAGACGCGCTTCGCGATTTGCTTCAATGTGACTTCACGTACGCCGAATTGCCGGAGTTGTCGGGTCGATCCGCGGCGCGGGCGTCGACCCACGAGGTGGGGAGTTTGCTACTGTATGCGGTGATCGTTCTGGTTGCGGTGGAGTCATGGGTCGCGATGCGGTTCGGAGCGTACCGCTAGTGGAGTCCGCATCGCACATACGGCCTTTGCTGGAGTGGCTTCTGGACCTCGAGCGGATCCGGTTGGGCCGCGACGCGCCGTTATCGCTGCATTGGGAGCCGGCGATTCCGGTGTGGCTGTTGCTGCCGTTGGGGGTGATGGCGGCCTACGTGGTGGCGGCGGCGTATCGTCGCGAGCGTGGGGCGATGGGGCGTCGATATCTCCTTGGGAGCACGCGCGTCGCCCTCATCGGGCTGATCCTTGCGATGTTATGTCAGCCGTCTCTGCGACTGCAACGCAATCGGACGGAACGGTCGTATGTCGCGCTTCTGGTGGACGACTCGCAGAGCATGCTGGTGCGCGATTTCGGCGGAGCATCTGAGTCGCGGATTGACAGTGTGCGTGGTGCGCTGCTGGCGGCCGACGCGGCCACCATTCGTTCGATGATGACGCGAAATCGTTTGGAATTGTTCAGCTTCGGCGGCGACGTTCGACGCGAGGCGACGGCTGACGACGCTGATGACATCGCGCTGATCGTCGACGCCCTCGCGCGGCAGCGTTGCGTCGCGTCCGTGACCGACGTGCCGGGCGCGGTCGAGGCCATCCTGGGTCGTCGTGTGAGCGGCAGGCTCGCGGCGGTGGTTCTCGCTTCCGATGGGCGGTCGACGGAGCCCGGAACGATTGACGCAGCCGTCTCGACCGCCAGGGCGCTCAAGGTGCCTGTGTTTCCGATTCTGGTGGGTTCCGACGCGCCGAGATGCGATGTCGCGGTCGGGCAGGTGACGACGGCCGGCAGCGTGTTCCTCGAAGACCTGGTGGCGATTCGCGCGCGTGTGGAAGCGTCCGGCATCGATGGTGTCACCGACGTGACGGTGCGTCTACTGGACGTCGGTTCGGAGACTATTCTCGCGACGGAGCATGTGTCGCTGAGCAGTTCGGCGGTTGCGCCGGAGATCGAATTCACTTTCAAACCGCAGCGCATCGGACGGATGGAGGTGCGGGTCGAGGCCGAGGCAGTGGACGGCGAATCAGTGCTTAGCAACAACTCAGCCGCTGTCCGCGTCAACGTGATGAACGACAAGCTGAAGGTGTTGTACGTGGAGGGATACCCGCGTTACGAATACCGCTACCTGAAGAACATGCTGCTGCGCGAACCGACGATTGATTCGAGCTGTCTGCTGTTGAGCGCGGACCCGGGGTTTGCACAGGAAGGCACTGCCCCGGTCCGACACTTTCCGTCAGACGCGGAGGAGTTGAGCGAATTCGACGTCGTTCTGTTTGGCGATGTGGATCCAACGGGCGATTGGCTGAGCCCGTCGCAGGCGGAGATGTTGGTGGATTTCGTGGCGGAGGGCGGCGGCGGTTTCGGCTTGCTGTGCGGTCCGCGATTTGCGCCGCATCGATTCGCGGGCACGTCGCTGGAGAAACTTCTTCCGGTGCGGATCGATCCTGGCTTTCTCGGTATGTACACATCGGCGCTGCAGAATTCGTTTCAACCGCGGTTGACGACGGAAGGGACTCAGTCACACGTTTTTCGTTTTTCGGGCGCGGATGATCCGGCCGCGTACCTCGCCGGGCTTTACTGGATCGCCCGGACATTGGGCCCCAAGCCGGGTGCTGAGGTGTTGGCGGTTCATCCTGAGATGACGTCGGCATCCGACCCTTCGATGGCGGTGGACGCGGCGTTGATGCCGTTGGTGGTTCGCGGTCGCTACGGCGCGGGGCGCGTGCTGATCTGCACGACCGATGATACGTGGCGGTGGCGAAGGGGCGATTCGGAATGGGTGTTCGATTCGTTCTGGTTGCAAGTGTGTCGGTCGCTCGTCAGTCCCAAGGACGTCGGGACGGACGGCAGGGTCGATCTGCGCACGGATCGATCGCGATATCCCTACGGTCAACGCGTCCAGATTCGCGCAGTGGTGTCGGACTGGGCGCTGCTCGCGAGCCTAGGCGACGCTATCGAAGTGTTGATCGTCAACGATGCGAATCGCCCCAGCCGGCGAGTGCGCATGACGCGCGTGGGCGACGAGTCGGGCGTCTTTGAAGGCGCGTTCGTCCCATCCGGCGCGGGCGGTTACCGCATCGCGCTTGAGCGGGTTACGCCGCTGCCCGGGACGCGCGGAGCGACAGCCGGTTTTCGCGTCTCGCAGGCGGACCTCGAATTGAGACGCCCGCAGGCCGACCATGCGGTGCTGCGACGTCTGGCAGCGGAAACCGGCGGTGCGGTGACCTCGCTGGAGGGAATTGCCGAGGCGGTCGGGTCCATCGAGGATCGCAGCATTCAGATTCCGGATGATGTGTCCGAACCGTTGTGGGATTCGAAACTGGCGATTGGGTTGTTCATCGTGCTCCTGGTGATGGAGTGGGTGTTGCGCAAGAGTTTCGGGATGGTGTAGTGACTCGATAACCAGGGTAATACGACTGTGCAGATTGGCGAACAGAAACCTATTGAGGTACTCAGGCAGCTCGCGGCGATTCGGACTGTGATCCGGCGCCGTCTGGGTGTGTTCGGTGTCTGCACTGTGCTTTCCGGCGGATGCCTTGCACTGTTGATCATCATCGCAATGGACTGGCTGTTGGAACTGCCTTCGGGACTGCGCATATTCGGTGCAGTTCTATTCGTCGTG
>JAJDDU010000109.1 GCA_029260155.1 Phycisphaerae bacterium
CAAGGGCGGGAGATGGATGCTCAGAGTGCGCAAGCGGTGATAAAGGTCCTCGCGGAATTCATTCGCGGCAATGGCCTCTTCGATCACGCGATTGGTGGCGGATAGAAAATGAACGTTGATCTTCTTTTCCTTGGTTCCCCCGACGGGACGGATAACCCGACTTTCGAGCGCGTGCAGCAACTTGGCCTGCAACGCCAGCGGCATGTGGCCAATCTCGTCGAGAAACACGGTGCCGCCCTCGGCGCATTCCAGCAGGCCTTTCTTGTCGGCGCGCGCATCGGTGAAAGCGCCTTTCACATGACCAAAGAGCTCAGCTTCGACAAGGTGGTCGGGAAGCGCCGTGCTGTTGATATGCACGAACTGCGCGTCGGCGCGCGGGCCGGCATAGTGGATAGCGCGAGCGAGAAGGTCTTTCCCCGTTCCGGTCTCGCCCGTGATGAAAATGCTCGGCGGCTCCTTGGCGGCCAGCGCCGGCGTGGAGACGATTCTGTTGATGAGTGCCTTGAGGTCGACGATCGGCTTCGACTCACCGATGATCTGATCGCAACTGCTGACCGCTCGCTCGCGCTCCTTGAAATAGCCCAGTTGCCCCCTAAGACGGTTGTACTCAAGGGCACGATCCACGACCATCTGCAACTCTCTGAGGTCCAGCGGCTTGGAGAGGAAATCGGCTGCACCCAACTTCATGGCTTCGACCGCGGTCTCGATGTCGCCGTGCGCCGTCATCATGATGACGGTCGATGGCACGCCGAGCGCGTTCAATTCGCGCAGGACCTCAAGCCCGTCGATGCCCGGAAGCCGATAGTCAAGGAGGATGACATCCGGGGCGCCTTCGGCTGCGAGCGTGAGTCCTTCCTCACCCGTGCGAACGGTGTTGGCGTCATGGTCCGAAAAACGCAGAGCGTCGCGGATGTTCTTTGCAAGAATACTCTCGTCTTCGATTACGAGCACAGTGGCCATGCGCAGCTCCAATCAACCTGTCGGGACCGATATAGGAACCGCTATTGTCGGACACATCGGTTTCCGGTCAACCGGGCGGGCGGCGGTTTGTCGTTCGGGTCCGCTCTGTGTACAGTGGTTTCCACGAGCCCGGGGGTAGTCAGATGATGCGCGATTCGAGGACGATGGGTCAACAGCTTGCGCCCATGGACAATCCAGCGGGCGGGACTCCGACCACCCACTGGCGGTGGTATCACTTCTATTTCGTTCTGGCCTTGTTCGACCTCGTGATTATCGCAATCAGTCTGTATCAATACCATCACATGCTGGGATCCTATTCGGTGGCCCTGACGGACATGGGCAACATCGACGACAAACAGACGTGGGTCAGCAATCTTCGCCTCGCGGTTGTGCAGCTCAATGCCCCGGGCAACGACGTGTTTGAATCGCGGCGCGTGCAAGCCGAGCGCGAGCGATTCGAACGCACCCACGTGCGATACCACGCGCTATTCGATCGGGCCTCTGAGTTTGGGACGAATCTGAGTGAATTCAGCGACCATATGGAGGGGATGATCCGGGATGAAGAGAGGATCTTCGAGATGCTCGGCCACATCGCCGTCGATGGCCTGACCGGTGACGACGAGCAAAGGACTCTCGCAGACGCCATTGCCATCATGCCGTCGATGGACCGCTTTCAAGCCGATGCCCTGGAGACGCTCGCTGTCCTAGCAGAGTCGATGACCAACGAGGAACGGCGATTGGCCGACAGTTACGGGGCATTCTTGGCACGGAGCGCCGCCGGTGAAAAATACCTTCTCGGCACCGTCGTTTTGATTTTGATCGGAGTGTTCTGGTACGGTCGGAAACTCCACGAAACGCACGAGAAGCTCATCACCGAACAGCAGCACGCCATCGAGGAAAAGCTCGCACGTCTTGCCGCGGTCGGCGAGGTCTGCTCTGCCGTGGCCCATGGAATCAGGAATCCGCTCGCGGCCATCACCAGCTCAGCCCAATTGGCGCTGCAGTACGGTACGCTCGACGAATCCACGAAGCTACGCGTCCAGGACATCCTCGACGAAGGTTATCGGTTGAACCAACGCATCGCGAAACTGCTGGACTTCGCCGGTGCCACGCAGACCCGACTTGAGCACTGCGATTTGTCCCAAGTCGTTCGCGACGCGGTCCGCGAGATTCAGCCAAAGCTGGATGAGGGGGGCATAGAGGTCAACACCGTCTGCGGCGACGAGCCAATCATCGTCGAGGGCGACCGCGAGTGGCTGGCGCAGGCGATTATCGAAGTCGTATCCAACTCGATGGACCATCTGCCGAGCGGGGGGCGCGTTGATATAAGCTGCATGCGTGATGCTGATCAGCGAAATCTCGCGCGAATAGACGTCATCGACGACGGGCCCGGGATACCCGAGAGCGTTCGGCCGCAGGTGTTTGATCTGTTTTTCACCTCAAAAGCCGATGGCAACGGCATCGGGCTCGCATCCGTCAAACGTGTCATCGACATGCACGGCGGACAGGTCACCGCGGCGACACACGACGGGCCGGGAGCGCACATCGAAATCCTCTTGCCAATTGCGTGACAACCGAAGACCGTACCGAATCTGCATGGCGTGACCGTACTCGCGGTCCGCGTGCTTATCCCCAGCCTAGGCGTGGACCGGCCCATCGACCAAACTGGCTGTAACACCTTGTCGACTCGCAACTTACATCAGGGAATGCGTCGCGGCACGCCGCGTGCCCTATGCTCGGCGATATGAGAAACGAACCCCGAAAAACCACTGGCCAGAGGAACGGGACCGAGCCCGAGCGAAAACAAAAACGAAAACCCATTATTGGTGTTATCAGATTTGCGGTGTGCGGCGTCGCCCTCTGGTTCGTGGTTCGGGGTGTGAATCTCCATGACGAAGTTGTACTTAAGGACGGGGGTCCAAATGTGACGGGTATCGTCACGATCGGAGACGGCGACGTGTTCGTCCAAACCGCGGGCGGCAAAACGGAGGCGCTGCCGCTCGCGGCCGTCGCCGTCGACGAAAACGGTGCACCACGCATCACGTATGGGTTGGCCTCCGCGTGGACGCGATGCAGCAAGCCACTCCTGCTCGTCGCCGTCGTTGTGTTCAGTTTCGTACCTCTCCTGCAAGCGTTCCGCATTCAGCTGCTGCTCGGTGCTCGGGCGATTCGCCTGAGCTACCGGGCCGCACTGAAGCTGTCCTACGCAGGGAATTTTCTCAATTTCGCCGCGCCCCTCGGCTCGACGGCCGGTGATGTGTTCAAAGCCTACTACCTAGCCAAACACACCAATCGCAAGACCGAAGCCATGACGCTTGTTTTCCTCGACCGCATCATCGGACTGGGAACGCTCGTACTCGTGGTCTCGCTCATTACGATCCTCAGCCCCGCAGACGACCGTCTGGCCCCGTTGCGATCCTACATGATCGTCCTGATCGCTATCGGGGCCACGGCGGCCGTCGCATACCTGGCACCGCCCGTCCGGCGGGCGGTCCGTTGGGACAGCCTCAGGGCGCGGTTGCCAATGTCGGAGCAGTTAGCGCGCATCGATAACACCGCAGTCTCGCTCGCTCGTAGCGGACGGATACTCGGCGGAGCACTCGCTACGTCGGTTGGGCTCCAGATACTCGCAGCCGGCTCTTTTCTCGCGGTGGCGCTCGCGGTGGGTTTGGTCGCTCATGCGGGCGACCTGCCCGAGTATTACGCCTACTTCTCAACGGGTGAACTGGTCAAGGCACTGCCCGGTCCGCCGCAGGGACTCGGTACGATGGAGTTGGCCTATGGATACTTCTTCGCACCGTTCGGTAGCGCATCGCAGATCCTATGTGCCGCGTTTTCGATCAGGGTCGTGATGCTCGTCTGTGCGCTTCCCGGACTACTGGTGACCGTCGTCGGTGCCCACAAGCCGGCGCAGTCTGCCGGTCAGCGCGTCGCGCCGGGAATGCTCCAACCGGAATAGGGACGATATGCAACACAAACGAGAATCGACCCCGTTCCACGGTGACCGGCACAACGGAACCCGCATGCCTCAAGACGACCGACGTATGCTGCCTCAGCCTCAGGCAACCGGCACAGAACTACCTGCACCCGCCGACACCCCACAGGCTGCGCCTCGGCGTGGCCTGTGGGGGCTCGGTTGTGTACTGGCCGAACTGCTGGCGGCGTTCGCAACAGGCGTCATGGTCATGAGCTTCATCCATGTCGACCCGCGCGGTGTTCCCGCAGACCAGGTCGGTGTGGCCGGCTTCGACGGGTTCTACCACACCAAGATGGCAGCCATGATGCCGGAAGTCGGACTTGTCACCGACTTTCCATGGCTACGCGAAGTGTACTTCTCACAGCTCGATTCGGGGTTCATCAGTCACCACTACGGTTTCCACGTCCTTCTCCTCCCGTTCGTGCAGCTCTCTCACTGGTGGAACGGCGACTACTTGACGGGTGGGCGCTGGGCGATTGCAACGTGTTTCGGCGTTGTGCTTGCGCTGATGCAGGCGCTGCTGGTTCATCACAGAGTTCGATGGCGGTGGCTTTGGCTCGTCGCGTTTTTGCTCCTGCCTTCTGAGTTCTTCGGAAGGCACGCGTTCGTGCGCGCCATCTGTCCATCACTCATGTTCATGCTCGCCCTGATGCTGCTGATGTTCCGTGAGCGGTACGTTCTCGCGGGCGTCGTCGTGTGGGGCTACGTCCACCTATACCTCGGATCCGTCGTCTACGCACCGTTGATTGTGGGCACCTACGTGGCCTGCTCCTTGATCGGCCACCGTGACGATCGTCGTGTCTTGTGGCGTCTGGTCCTCTGGACATCCTGTGGCTGGCTGCTGGGGCTGCGGACCTATCCCTACTTCGACGGGGCACTGGAGTTTCTGCGCATGCAGATCCTCGGGACAGGCCTGGATCCCGATATCGAAGTAGGGTCCGAATGGAACTCCTACGGCAGTGTCTGGCACTTCGCCGTGCAGATGTGCGGACCGCTGCTGGCCATCTGGGTGGCTTCGTTCGTCCTGCGTGCTCGCATGGGAAAACGACTCTCAGCGCAGGAGATGACGCTCGCGGTACTCAACTTCGTCTTTCTATTCCTGACCTTCAAGGCCAAACGGTTCATTGAATACTGGCCGCCGCTATGCCTCTTGAGCGCTGCGTACATGGCCGCACCGATCCTCTCCACGCTGACCGCGCGGCTGGACCCGACCGGTACGCGCGCCCGCTCCGCCAGGGGCGCGCTGATACCGTTCGGCGCAGCGCTGACTGCCTGCGTCGCCATTCTCGCCGCCTTGTATTCTTGGAAACCGCAGGGCATTGAGCGATTCATGATCGAGTGGCAAACGTGGACGATGCTGTCCGCAGCCCTGTTGCTGCCGATGCTCGCCTGCATCTGGTGTCGAGGAGCCGACGACTCGAACAGCACGCGGCAGACAGCGATGCGCGCTCTGGCCGTCGTGCTCTACGGCGCCATCTTCGCCATGATAGTCACCACCTTGGGCAAATACGCACTGCAGCGCCCGGATCGCGGCGCCCCGCGGCTTGCGGCCGGCGTCATGCCCTGGGTCGTCCTGGTTGGTGTGTACGCGTTTTTCGCCTATCGCACCCGCAATGCAGGTGACGCCTCGCCAAGGTGGACTCTGTCTGCCAGACTCCTCGGCACTAGCACGGTGATGTGTACCGGCGTCGCCGTTGCAGCGCTCGTCGTATTGCTCGCAGCCGGCCGGCTGGTGGCACTTCAGCGCGACGTCTACTGCGGCTACAACCTACCGGCCATCCGCGATGCGATGCAGTACCTGAAGGACGTGTCCGACCCAGGCGATGTCGTCTTTACTGACGACTGGGACGTGTTTCCAGTCTACTTCTATCACAACACACACAACAACTACCTCGTTGGACTGGACCCCAAATTCACCCACCATCGAGATCCTGAGCTATGGGAACGCTACGTGAAGATCACGCGAGGACTGACACCGCGCACGTTCCAGGCCCGCTGGACGCGAAGCGACGGCGTCGACGAGCAGAAGGAAATCACCGCACGAATCGAGGACATTCGCGACCACTTTGGCGCGGACTACGTGATCGTCGACGGCGATCACACGCCCTTAGCAAAGAAACTCGCGCAGGCTCCGGATTTCGCCGAACTCATCTACCCGAAAAGCTCGTACGAAGAGTGCGCCAACGAACCCTACGTGATTTTCAAAGTGCGCGGCGGCGAACACCAACATGACGCAGCGCCGGGCGGTATCGAGCCCGCCCCCTTGTTCCTCAGCGACGCGACGCCGCTGTCAGTTTCTCAGGGATGGGGCGATCTCACGCGCGACCGATCGGTGAGCGATCAGCCAATCCATCTGGGTGACCGTTTCTATACGCGTGGGATCGGCACGCACGCACCGCATGAGTTGGTCTACGAAATCCCCACCGGATACGACACGTTTGTAGCCACCGTCGGCGTAAACCGGTCCACCCAGGAACGCGGCAGCGTCATCGTCTCGATCGAACTCGACGGGCGAGAGGTCTACAGAAGCAGCCTGCTCTCCGGGGCGAGCAAACCCGTTGCGGTCCGACTCGGCACCCAAGATGCCAAACGTCTGACACTTCGAGCGTCCGCCACCGCAGACGGCAACCGTTGGGATCACGTCGATTGGGCGATGGCCCGACTCCTTCCTTCGCGATAGTCAGCCTCCCCTGCCGCCAATCGAGCCCCCAGTTGAAACGCCCACAATGATCGCGCGGACTCCGTCGCACCACGCCCTCAAGCCCCACGTGGGTGGATCCACCAAGTGTGCACATACTCGCACCGCAGCCAAAACACCCACCTCCACGCATGCGCCAAGACGGATGCCGAACGCGACGTAAGTAGCGTGCAAATAACGCGTTATGTGCAATCCAAACGCAACGCTCTTGGTGGCACGGGGATTGCTCTTAATGTCTCGTGCAGCGGTTTCGAGTCGAAACTGTGACCGCGGCATGGGGAATCGACTGTCGGGAAAATGAACAGAACAAAGAGCGCCTCCCGCTTTTTGAACGAATGGAGTAACGCAATGCTTAGTAGCTTGAAGTGGAAAAACACGGCCCTCGCCATGAGCCTGGCGCTCGCTGCGGTCTATCCCGGTTGCGATACCGAGTTGGACCGCGTCGGCATGCTGGGATCAAACGGCGAGAGGACGGCACTGAGACAGATCGTCTCCAATCCCCTGTCCGTCGACCCGCTCGGGACAGCCGTCGTGGTCAACATCGGACGGTACGAAGGCAAGCTGTCAGGCGATGAAACCGCCGAGGCAATCGTCTCACTCCACGCTCGCGACGTGAGCATCGACTACTTCGTGAGCGGAACCGCCACGGACGACTCCGACGCAGCCGCAGTGGTCGACGAATTGCGCGTCGCGTTCGCCGTGGCGTACGTCGGTGCGGTGGACAGCTTCGAAGACGCCGCCATGGCCGGCGAATTCCTCCTGGATGTAGTGGACGGCGTCGTTGTCGAGGTCACAGACCTGGCATTGATTGCTGATCCCGAGGTCGAAGAGATTCTCGCGAGCGAATTCGAGCTATGGACGATGGCCCAAGCCACGTTCTCCGGCGAGGTGACGATCACGCAGATTCGCATCGCATCGTCAGGACCAGCCGAGGGCGGCTTCGGAAACGCCAATACCAACGGCAATTCCAACGGGAATAAGAACGGCAACACCAACGGGAATACCAATGGGAATTCCAACGGATCGAACACATCGGGTGATGCCGACGGCGACGGTGATGTCGACACGCACGATATCAACGCGTACCTCCGCTGCGTCTCGGGGCCCAACGAGCCAGTGATGCCAGGGTGCGATTTCGCAGACGTCACAGCTGACGGCCACGTCGACTTCGCTGACTTTGCGGATATTCAGGTTCTGTTCACCGGTCCAGATGGTGGCGGAAACGGCAACGGCAACACCAACGGTAACACCAACGGTAATACTAACGGCAACGCCAACGGCAATACCAACGGCAACACCAACGGCAATACCAATGGCAACACGAACGGTAACACCAATGGTAACACCAACGGCAATACCAACGGTAATACCAACGGCAAAACCAATGGTAACACCAACGGCAATACCAATGGTAATACCAACGGCAATACCAATGGTAATACCAACGGCAACACGAACGGTAACACCAATGGTAATACCAACGGCAACACCAACGGCAATACCAATGGCAACGCCAACGGTAACACCAATGGGAATGGAAACGGGAACCAGACCTGCCCAGACGGTTCGATCCGCGTGGACGCAAACCTGTCGGGCAGCGGAAGCCAGAGCGGATTCTCTGACTACCGTCTTGAGCCCGGTCGCGAGAGATTCCGCGTGGATGTTTCTGGGTTCATACCCGGCGGCTATCCGGTGACCATCAACGGCGTCAACGTTGGTCAAATCAACGTGGGCGGCGGGGGATCCGGGTCGCTGGAATACGACTCGAACGACGGGAACTTCCCGCCGGGGTTCCCAAATGTCGGCGTCGGCAACGTGATAAGCGTCGGCGGTATCGTGTCCGGCACCTACTTCCTAAACTGCTCGTAGCCAATCGCTGCGAGATGCGCAACAATGCGTACAGATGATTCGATGGCCCGCCGCCTTCGGGCGGCGGGCCTCGATCTTAAAGACCGAAAAACACTCCAGCGAGTGACAAGCGGAGAAACCAAGCAATGTCAAGGCAACCACCCACCCACATGAGTCTCAGCGTCTTCTTTCCGTGCTACAACGAAGAAGCCAACGTGGAACGGACGACGCTGCAAGCGCTCGTAACATGCGAGCGATTGGTTGACGACTTTGAGATCGTCATCGTCAACGACGGTAGCAAGGATCGGACCGGTGAAATCGCCGACCGCCTCGCAGCCGAACACAAGCATGTGCGCGTCGTCCACAACAATCCGAACCGCGGGTATGGCGGCGCCCTCGCACGAGGGTTCACTGAAGCCAAGAAAGACTGGATCTTCTACACCGACGGCGATGGTCAATTCGATTTCGACGATCTTGAGCGAATGATCCCGTTGCTCACACAATACGATATCGCCAGCGCCTACCGAGTGAATCGGCAGGATTCGCTATTGCGCAAGGCAAACGCTTGGGCATGGGGAAAGCTCGTGCGCCGAGTTTTCAGAATGAACGTCCGTGACATCGACTGCGCCTTCAAGATTTACCCGCGCAGCTTCATCGAGCAAATCGAACTGCGATCGACCGGGGCGTTGATCGACACGGAGATGCTTGCAAAGGCCACGAACATGGGCTACTCCATCGGGCAGATGGGCGTCCGACACCTCGCGCGCGTTGCGGGCGAGCAAACAGGGGCCAACTGGCGCGTTATACTTCGTGCCTTTCGGGAGCTCTTTCAACTGCGGCGTCACATTCAAGACACCACGAAGCGGAAACTCCGCGTGACACAGCCGTTGGCAGCCTGAATCTAAGATGACCGAACAGACGAGCGGAAAGACCAACCATCAATCCCCCGCGCGTGCAAACGGACTGGGAACCGATCGGCCGACTCGTGACTTCGGAATATCGAGGCCGACACCCAACGCGCCGCCCCGAAAAGCGGGATTCATAACCCGCAACGCAACCGTGCTCGGGGCGCTCGGTGTGATCGCAGTGGGCACGGTCGTCAGAATCGTCCTTGCGATGCGGCCGGATTTCGGCCACCTTCCGGACACCGATCTATTCGTTGGTTGGACGCGCTCGATGTTCGAGCACGGGCTCGCGGGATTCTACCGCGCAGGCAGCTTCTGTGATTACCCACCTCTGGCCATGCTGACCGTGTGGGCGATTGGTCAGGCCGCTGCGGTTGTCGACGCGTCGCTCGCCAACGAACACCTCCTGCAATCTCTACTCAAGGCGCCGGCGTGCCTCGCGGATCTGGCCATCGCAATCATTCTCCTCGTTGAAGGGCGACGACTGGTCGGCGGCAAGCGTGCAGTGGCTGCATCGGCGCTCTATTTTCTCAATCCCGTCACCATCTACAACTCAGCCTTCTGGGGACAAGTCGACGCCGTTCACTCGGGTTGTGTACTTCTGAGTGTCGTACTCGTAGCCAGAGGACGATGGGGTTGGGCCGGTGGCATCATTGCGCTCGCCCTGCTGCAGAAATTTCAGAGCATTGCATTTGTACCGCTCGTCCTTTTTCAGGCGTACCACTACCGACGGTGGCGCGGTGTGACGCACGCGTTGGTGGGTGCGACGTTCGTCTCCGCGTGGGTCGTGCTACCGTTCGCCTTGACGGGGACCTTGGACGACGTCTTGCAGCGCGCCTACGTGAACGTCGTCGGCCAATACAGCGATCTGTCTGCCAGTGCGTACAACGTGTGGTATCTATCCGGTACACCCGAGATGTCCGACACGGTCGTCCCGCGTATCGTCGCGCTGGCGGCCGCCAACGGGAATGTCTCCGTCGCAGCCGCCGACTCGCCATTGTTGTGGCTGACTTGGCGGCACATCTCGCTCGTCGGGTACTCCTTGGCCGTCGCGATCATTCTCTGTATTCTGTCAGCGCGGCCCGGTGGGACCGATCGTATGGCCCTCGCCGGGATGCTCGGCCTTGCGTTTTTCCTGTTCCCAACCGAAATGCACGAGCGATACGCCCACCCCGCCATCGCACTGCTCGCACTCTGGGCCGTCACCCACCCGTGGAAAGAACGGGTGTTTTGCCTGCTGTCAGTTCTTCTGCTCTTGAATCTGACCAGCATCCTTCCCGTTGACCATGCCGCAATCTACATCGCGGCATCGATCATCGCAGTGTTCGTCGCGATTCTCGCCTGGACGCTTATCCCAAAGCAATGCCCAAACACGACGCAGGAAACACACGTCAATGAAAACGTCACGCTCGAAGAACCGCCTCCTCCATCACAGTTGATAACGTGGTTTCGGCGCGGAACTTTCGCTGCCGTTGTCACCTTGATCGCGGCGACGGCGACCATCGGCTACGGCGCTGCACAAACCAGAAGCGCAATCGAGACCTCTCAATGTACTTACCTGAGCGAACTTCGACCCATCAGGGCCCACCAGTCTTGGGGCGACCTGCACAACGACGCAAACGTGATCGGGGGTCCGATCATTGTCGACGACGTCCTCTACATGCGCGGGTTGGGCACCCACGCGAAATCCGAACTGACCTTTAGAATCCCTAACGGCGTTGGCCGTTTCGAGGCCATCGTCGGCGTCGACAAGAGTGCCGCCGGCAAGGGCACCGCCGTTGCCATCGTTCTGCTCGACGGACAGGCCGTGTTTGAGACACCCGTATTGTCCGGCACCGGACCCGCAATTCCCGTTTCCGTCGCCCTGGGCGAAGCCAACACCATCACATTGCGCGCATTTCCAACAGACGACGGCACGACGGCAGATCACGTAAGCTGGGCACTCGCCCGTTTCACCGAGTAGAGGGGTGCAGGTGTGCCGGTCCAACGATCTTTGAGCGCCGGCATCAGAGGGCGCAGGATGACGGCGGAGTGCAGCACGCTGCTGTGTCGATGACTCCAGGAAGCCTGCTCCTTGGCAAGTTGATGTGCAGAATCGTACCGAAGGTTTCGCGTGCGCATACATGTGGCCAGCGCTCGCGTGGTTCGACGGGTGGCCGTTGATTGGCTGGTCGTAACCGGGAGTATGCCTCGCTTGGCGTCTTCCCCTGCGGCGGCACCATCGCTTGAAACCCGCGTACCAGAAGATCGAGTCCTTGTCGCAGATCAGATACTTGGGAGTCGTGCCGGCTCGGGCAATTGTTCGGCCAAGGAAGGTGCGCGCAGTAATCGACTTGGGTCGCTTTGGAAAAACTGCGATGCCCATGGCACGTCGCGAGTAGTGATCAATCACCACATCCACCCACCAACGGAACGGCCGGCACTGCGGCAGTGCGAATGGCAACCATGGTGTCCAAAGTCCAGCTCACCCCATACACGCCGTAACGCCCAGAACGAACCCTGTGAGTAAACATAGAAGCAGCCATAAGCGACTGCTCTGAAGCGAGTTGTCGTAATAGCGGAAGCAAGTCGCTACAACCAATGGTCATAAGCAACCGGGAGCTTTGCTCGCTCGGGACAACCCAATTCTCCAGCTGCGTTGACGACCCAGTACGCGTCTCGGAGGTGTTCTCTCGCCAAGAACACAATATCCGCCCTGCCCGATTCGATTATCGCATTCGCCTGTCTTGCCTCGGTAATCAGTCCGACTGCCGCTGTGAATACGTTGCATGATTTCTTAATCGCCTCGGCAAACGGCACCTGAAACTCGGGCTCACTTGGCATCTGAGCCTTGGGGCTACCCATTCCGGAACTGCAATCAATGACATCGACTCCTTCCGCCCCAAGCATCCGGGCGAGTTCGACTGATTCTTGCAGACTCCACCCTCCCTCTACCCAGTCTACACAAGATAGACGAACGCTCATCGGTTTCTCGGGTGGCCAGACTTCCCGAATGCTCCGAACCGTCTCGAGTGTGAACCGCACTTCTATGAAAGCCCTCTTGATGTCAACAACCAGCCGTTGTTTCCCATTCTTCTATCCGAGCATGCCGTGGTTTTCGGCTAGCCCAAGCGGGTGCTTCGAGATTGCAATGGCTGCCCCATCTCTGGCCGAGTTTCA
>JAJDDU010000110.1 GCA_029260155.1 Phycisphaerae bacterium
GGCAGGAACTCGAAAACCCGATCCTCCGAGTATCCGACCCACTGTGCACTGGCGACGCCGCAGTCGTCCTTTGGGGGCTTGGCGTCTTCGGGCTGACGCTTGTCGCCGTTCACCGATGCCAACCGTAGGTAGTGGGGTGGCCGCTCCAGGCAATCGCACGCGATTTGCTGGATGACGGTGCTCTTTCCCGCCCGCCGGGGACCGCTCACAAAGAGAACAGAGAGTGCCATAAAGAGGGACTCGCAATTACCGAGTACACCGATTCCGTGGAATTCTAGGCGCGGTTTCCGCCGCCGGCCACCCGCGTTCAAGACAACGCGCGGTCACGCTCGGACCGAAACGGTGGCAGCGTCGCTGTCGCGCACGGCCAGCACGAGATTGACCTCGCTCACCGTCACCCCAATCTCCCGTGCGATTTCGAGCGGCTTTCGTCCAGCTTCAGCCGACGCGCAGATGCGCCGTCTCTTGTCGCCATCGTCATGCGTCGGGGAGCGCCGCGAGACGGGCGGGCTGTCATCTTCAACGGTGACGTCGAGGGTCGTGCGATCAGCCGTCCGGCGGACGAGGCGATCGAGGCGGTCGATGCGGTCATCGGCATCACGAACGCTTCGTTCCAAGCGGATGAATTTGGCGTCGAGCTGTGCGTTGATCTCGCGTGCCACTTGCTGGAGCTGGGTCATCACGTCCCCGATGTCGTCGTGGACGATTTTTTCTTCCTTCAATCGTGCCAACTGCTCGCGGGCATAGGCGCGCGGGGACGGACCGCCTTCGCTGCGACGGCGGCGGTTGGTGATCATCATCAGCGTGATGGCGACCAGAATGACAGCCACGATCGCAAACTGCGATCCGGAAACACTGCCGGCAGCAGGAGGCAGTAGCGTCTCGGCGAGCGATGCAAACGCATTCAAGGGGTCGATCTCCTTCGGATACGCGTCAAGCGTGCGAAGCCGTCCACGCATCCGTCGCCGCGGACATCACCTCGCGTAACGGCACGCCGCTGCGCGTCGCAGCCTCGCGGCAGTCGTCGTACTCGGGCGCCACAGTGACGATTCGGTCGCCGAGCATGCCGATCTTTACGCGAACACCGCCGAACGGTGTATCGACGCGCTCGATTCGCCGGGACAGCTTCGACCGCGTCACGTCGTGCCTGCGGATCCCGAACGTGGTCGTCTCCTCGAAGACGATTCGCTCGAACTCCGAGACCCGATGCGGTTCGGCCAACACCGTCAAGAGCAGGCCAGGTCGCGATTTCTTCATGTGTATCGGCACACAGTAGGCGTCGAGTGCACCCGCCTTGAGCAGGCGGTCGACGGTGTGGCCTAGGATCTCGGGCGTGGTGTCGTCGATGTTGGCTTCCAGCACGACGATGAGGTCTGATTCGGCGGATTCAGCCAACTCGCCAAGCAATACGCGTAGTACGTTCGGTCGGGTCTTGCCATCTCGCGAGCCCGCGCCCATGCCGATGTCCGCGATGCTCATGCTCGGAAGCGGTCCGAAGGAGTGGGCGAATTCCGTGAGTATGGCTGCTCCGGTCGGCGTGAGTAGCTCCCCGGTTTCGTCGGTTGCGGCGATGGGTACGTTTTTGAGAAGCAGGGCGGTCGCGGGGGCGGGCACCGGCATCACGCCGTGCTCACAGCGAACCGTTCCGCTTCCCGTCGGCAGGGGGGAACAGATAATGCGATCGATGCCCATGCGTTCGACGGCCCAGGACGCCCCGACGATATCGACGATGGCATCGACCGCACCGACCTCGTGAAAGTGCACCTTCTCGATGGTCGTGCCGTGGACCTCAGCTTCGGCGGCGGCCAGGCGTGTGAACACCGCGATCGCGCGCCGTTGTACGGGCTCGGGCAGACTGCCGGCCGTGATGATGCGCTCAATGTGGGACAGGTGGCGGTGTGATTGGTCCGCGCTCACCTTGACGTCGAAGCGCGTGGCTGCGAAGCCTTGCTTGGTGATGCGTTCGATGGAAAGCTCGTAGCCTTCCACCGGCAGCGTGCCGAGCGTTTCGCGCAGCTCGTCGGCGGGTAGCCCGGCGTCGAGCATGGCGGCGAGGATCATGTCACCCGCAGCTCCGCTGAAACAATCAAAGTAGGCTATTCTCAAGGCACGGACCCCATCGCTGCCGACGTTCGCATCGCGGTGAAACACCGGGTCAAATGTACCGCATGCCGGCGCCGGCGGCAAAGGCTGACACTCGGCGCGATTGCTACGGTTCCCGGAACAACCCCGAGCGGGTCTGCGAGAGATAGGGCAGCACGCCGCTGGTAAGCCGAAGCGCCAAATCCTCGCTACCTCCAGCGGGCTGGTTGCGAATGACGAATTCGAGCACAACGCCGTTGGTGTTCGTGCCCAGATTCAGCGTCGGTTCGAATGTTCCTGTGATCAAGTTCTCGTACAGGGGCGTCGTCGGATCGCGCTCGTCGAACACCAACACCAAGCTGGCTTCGGCCACGTCAGACGAGAAGCGCAGCCCCACTTGCGTGACTCCCGCTGGAACGTATGCATAGAACTGCGGCTCTGGCTGAAGGCTGTGCGCCTTTAACAACGCGATCTTCTGACTTCCGAGTACGGCGCGGTAGGATCCCGCGTGCGAAGCGTTCGTGATCCGGAATCCGTGCACGACAGACGGGTTGACGATCAGTTTGTGGACTCCCGTTTCAGTGGCGGTCGAGCGAACGAGACTCGGGCTCGACGCTTCCGTGATGGCCGCGCTGTCCATGATCGCTCCGCCTGGTGTCACCAGTTGCCACCACCCCGACCCGTGGTCATTGGTGCCGAACTCTGTCAGCGACACATCAAAAGACATGGGCGCTCCGATCTCGGCATGGAAGTAGTAGCCGGTCTCGTCGCGGATGAGCGGTCCGAACGCAGACGCGGGACCGGTCTCAAGTGGCTCCAACGTCACGCCCACGTTGTACGGAGATGGGTCGCGGCACGCTGGAACGAACGGCTCGCCCGTGAACATGCTCACATGGTTCACGTCGGCCTCGAATAGATCGAGTTCGGCGTGGGCGCTTCTCAGTGCTTGGCGGTAGTCCTCCAACGGCAGACACAGGTCTCCGATCTGCAGGCCATAGTTGTCGCTGCGGTCAACCCAAGCGCCTCCGATCTCGTGGGCGAGTTTGTAGTAATGATCCGCCACAGCCTCCGGGGGGATCACCGGCATGAGCAGCCCGCCGGCGATCACCGCGTGAATGCCGGCGTCGGCTATATCCTGGATGAAGCCAGGAACGCCGTCATTGTATCCCGTGAAAGAGGATTGCTGTGACCAGTCGAACAAGGGCCGGTCGGCCGTTCCCAAGCCCTGTGCCAAACCGATGTAAAACGAGCTTCGGTTGAAACGGATGATACTGGTTCCACCGATTTCGAGGTTCGGATTCACGGCGCGAAACGCGACGCGACACGCCGCCGCGCGACTGGCCACCACGCCCCGCTCAAAGTCCGAGTATTCCTCTGCCAGATTCGCGCCCTCGATGTATGAGAATCGCTGCGCGGGCGCCGGCACGGGATCGGCGATACCAAGCAGTGCGAAGAACGTGGCAAAGCAACTATCGCAATAGCATGAATCGCGATAGGAATGATCTTCCTCCATATACAGCTCCGGATCGAGCAGCACGCCGCTAAGAACAGGTGCGAGTTCGGGGATGAAGGACGGGTGGCCGGGGTCAGTCAACTCCGCGATCGCCACGAAACGCGGTGTGATGGCAGCGTCCCAGAACGCTTGGGACTGCGGGCACGGTTTGCGCGGCGCCTCGACTCCGTCGGGGCCCATGTACGGTTCCTCCAGTGGGAGTAGCCACGAGTACTCCGCGAATGCGAAGTAATTGAAGAACACCCACAGTTTTGCGCCGTGGGGGTTGAGCGCCTCTGCCCACTGCATAAGCCGCAAACGGTCGGACCCACCGACGGGCGAGCGCAGCGAGTTCAGCTTGACGGCGAAGTTCTCAAAGCC
>JAJDDU010000012.1 GCA_029260155.1 Phycisphaerae bacterium
CTTGATGAGCGTCTACCGAACGCTAAGCCTCCGCGGCCTCGCCCCCACCAAAACCATCGCCGACGCGCTAAAAACCTACCTGACCACCGGCCAACTGCCCCCGCTACCCGCCCGATTCGTTGCACGTAGCTGAAGAGTTACATCGTTTCTATAGCCATACGTAAGCACTATTTCTACGCGCTTTCCGATAAGAGGGGTGACAGATTCTGGCATCGTGTTCTAAAGGTCTCGTGCTACGAGCTTTACGACGACACCCTGGATGGAGAATTCGGTCTCGGGGTCGACCATCAGGGGCGGAATGGCCGGATTGTCGCCTCGGAGGATGATGGTCCTTCCGGCGGCGCGATCTTCGACGGAGATTCGCTTGAGGGTCGGGGCTCCGTCCACCAAGCAAGCGCAGATTCGCCCTTGGACGTGGACGGGATTGACGTCGGGCCGGTAGCTGACGAGGACGATGTCGCCGGGCTTGAGGGTCGGCTCCATGCTGTCCATGTTCAGTCGCAAGCAATAGCGATCGGCGGCCCAGAGGTGACGGAGAACGGGGAACATCTCGAGCTGTTCCTGCGATTCGGAGGGTTTTCCCGCGGGAATAGAGCCAAAGAGCGGCAACTCGTTGGTCTCAAGCGGCTGGGGTGCGTCGTGCTCGAAACCACCACCGATGAGGACGGCCGCCGGCACGCTGAGGGCGACGGCCAGCGCATTGATGGTGCGTTTGGAAGGCTCACTCTTGCCGCGTTCGATGGCTGAAAGGAACCCTTGGTTGATGCCGGCGCTTTCGACGAGTTCGTGTTGGGTCAGGCGGCGTTCTTTGCGGATGCGGCGAACGCGCTGGCCGAGGGACTCGCCGGCGCGGCGAGCGACAAGTTGGTCTTCTTCGCGCATAGCATAATGGTACTCGGGCATTGTTGCGTTGCAACAGCAATATTTCTCAATCTTGGCCGTTTGGCTGGTGACACCGCCGGTCGAATCGTCCCCCACCCTTCGCCTCTGCCGAAGATTGGGGCACCCATGCTGTCTGGATAAGAGCTTGCTAACGCAAGGAGGCGCGCGGTTCATCGTTGCGTAGATTGGTACGGTGTTTTGGGAGTGGCGGGAGCGCTCCCCTGCGGGGCGCCGCTGGTCGGGGTGCATAAAGACGGAGTGATAGGTTGGATTGTTCAGTTCGGTTGTCGGCGGTTGCGCGCCGCGGAGGCGTCTGGGCTGCTTGCTTGGCGTTGACCGCTTGGGGGTCTGCTGTCGACGCTCAGGTGAAGTGGCGTTCGGGCGCGTCGGAAAGATCCGAGAAGTCTCTCGCGGAGGTCGTTGACTTTCTGTGTGCGCCGGCTGAGGCCGGCGGCGGGCGTCATGTCGTTGTTCAGTTCGATGGACCGTTGTCTTCTCTCGAACGGCGCGAGATTCGCGAGGCGGGCGTTCGGTTGACGGCTTCGCTGGGCGATGATGCCTTCTTCGCGTCCGTTCCGGTGGGCGGCGCGGATCGCATGGGGCTCAATCGCCTTGATTCGCTGGTGGACGGCCTGGAGATACGCCCGGAGTGGAAGACGCATTCGTTGTTGTCGCGCGGCCGGGCACCTGATTGGCTCGTGGTCGACGCCGTTGACGATCGCGTGCCGGTCTACGTGCTTTTCCACGGCGATGTTGACGCAGCGGCTGCACAGAACGTCTTGGGGCGGCACGCGATCACTGTTCGCAGTCGGCTTCGGACGGTCAACGCGGTCGTGGCGGAAATGCCTTTCGCCGCGATTGCGAACTTGGTGGCTGAGGATGTGGTGCAGCACATCGAACCTGCGCTGCCCGCGTTCGAGGGTGTCAACGACAGCAATCGTGCCATTACCGAGGCGGACATTGTACAGGCAGCGCCGTATGGGCTGGACGGGAGCGGTGTGGGGGTGTTGGTGTACGACGCCGGCACCGCGCGGGCGACACACCTCGATTTCGAGGGACGACTGAGCGCTCGCGACGTCTCGGGCCTGAGCGATCATGCGACGCACGTATCGGGCACGATCGGCGGAGGCGGTGTGGGCAATCCTCTGTATATGGGGATGGCCCCTGGCGTGACGCTCGAGTCGTATGGATTCGAGGTGGTTGGCGGGTTGCAGCAGGGATTCTTGTATACGGATCCGGGCGATCTTGAGGCGGACTACGGTGAAGCGATCAATATCTTCAACGTGGACATCGCCAACAACTCGATCGGAACGAACACGGCGTCCAACGGTTTTCCATGTGAGTGGGAAGGCGACTACGGCATTACATCCGCGTTGATTGACTCGATCGTGGGCGGAAGCCTGGGTGTTCCGTTTCACATTGTGTGGGCCAACGGAAACGAGCGGGCGAGCGGTCGCTGCGGTTCCGCGTATCATACGACCGCGCCTCCGGCGTGCGCGAAGAACCACATCACGGTTGGTGCATTGAATTCGCACGATGACTCGGTGACGTACTTCACGAGTTGGGGTCCGACCGACGACGACCGCCTCAAGCCGGACGTTTCCGCGCCGGGTTGTCAGATCGGCAGTGACGGCGGGGTGACTTCGAGCAGCAGTGCCGGCGATTCGGCATATACGACGTTTTGTGGAACGAGCATGGCTGCGCCGACGGTCACGGGGCTGCTCGCGCTCCTGCTTCAGGACTACCGCGTGCAGTACCCGACGGCAGACGGTCCTCTGAATTCAACGTTGAAAGCCATGTTGGCGCACAATGCAGAGGACGTCGCGACGCCGGGTCCGGACTATCAGAGCGGCTACGGGTCGGTGCGTATTTGGCGTACTGTTGATTTCCTTCTCACCGACAGCCATTTTGAAGATTCGGTGGATCATCTAGAGACGGTGACCGCGCTGGTTCTCGTCGGGGCGCAGGATACAGAGTTGCGGGTGACAATCGCGTGGGACGATGCGCCGGGCACGCCGAACGTCGTTCCGTCGTTGGTGAATGATCTTGACTTGCGGGTATTCGACCCATCGGGTTCCCAGCACTTCCCGTGGACGCTGGGCGGGTTGGCGGATCCCTCCGCGCCGGCTGAGCGCACGGTGGCTGATCACGTCAACAACATCGAACAGGTTCTTGTGGAGAATCCGTCGGCGGGCGTGTGGACGGTGGAGGTTCACGGATTCGACGTACCGCAGGGTCCGCAGTCGTTTTCGGTGTGCATCACACCCGTGTATTCCGCAGACTGTAACGACAACGGTATCGACGATACTCTGGACATCCAATCCGGCGACAGTGAAGACTGCAATACGAACAGTGTTCCGGACGAGTGCGAACCGCAGGCAGATTGCAACGCCAACGGGGTCCAGGATACATGCGATATTGCGACTGGGACGAGCGCGGACGTCAATGCCAATCAGATTCCCGATTCCTGCGAAGCGGACTGCAATGGCAACGGTACTCCGGACGACTACGACATCGCGACCGGAGTCAGCCCGGATT
>JAJDDU010000111.1 GCA_029260155.1 Phycisphaerae bacterium
CCTGTTCGTTCATTTTGCCTCAGTCCCCCGAGCCGCGGGCTTCAGCCCGCGCGGACGTCCGCGCGGGATCAATCCCGTGGCTCGCAGGCATGTGATATCCTCGATGCCTCGATCCAAACGGCATTGTACACGTCCGCTCACACAGAGCACGCAGGATCGGACAAGGAATTTGGCTGACGGCGGTGGTATTTCTCGGCTATAATGGCGTGGGTCCACAGGTTGAAAATCTGTGACAAAGGATGCGTGCGGGCATTTTTGGAGGAACGGAATGGGGCGTCACATGATGATGCGAAACATCGCGATCACCCGCTGGGCGTTTGTCGCTGCGCTTTGCGCAGCGCCGCTGCTCGCGCAAGGCCAAACTTACAAGAAGATCAGTCGCAGTGACCTCAAGACGCTGCAAGGCAGTTTCGCCGACTTGGCTGACGCTGCCATGCCCAGCGTGGTGACGATTCGAACCTACGTCGGCAAGCGTCCGCTCAGCCAAGGCTCTGGCGCTATTTTTCGCTCCGACGGTTACATCGTCACGAATTACCACGTCGTGCAAGACGCCCATCGCATCGCAATCATTCTGCACAACGGGCTGGAATACGACGCCACGGTCATGCAGGTTGACGAACGGAGTGACTTGGCGGTCATCAAGATTGACGCCGACAAACTGCGAGCCGCTGATTTCTCCGATCTTAAAGACGTCCGCGTGGGGCATTGGACGTTTGCCATCGGGAACCCGTTCGGATTGTCAAACTTCACCGGGGCAAGTTCGTTCAGCATCGGCAACGTCAGCTCGATCGGCCGGAGCTTGACGTACGACCTCGCGATGGAGGGTGCCGACCGATACTACGGCAACCTGATCGAGACGACGGCTGCGATCAACCCGGGCAACAGTGGTGGCCCGCTTTTCAACATCGAAGGTAAGGTCATCGGCATCGTCGCGGCGATCGAGACGCGATCTGGCGCCAACGAGGGCGTGGGCTTTGCCATTCCGATGACGAGTCGGACGCGGCGGATTGTCGAGACGCTGTCGCGCGGAGAAGAGGTGCGCTACGGGTTCTTGGGCATCATCCTTGATTCCGAGAGATCGGGCAGACTTCACACTGTCCAGGGCCGTCGCGTTGCGGGAGTCAAGGTCGCCGAGGTTAAAGAGGGCCAGCCTGCACATCTCGCAGGATTGCGATATGAGGATGTCATCATCGAACTGGACGGCGTGCCGATCGAGGGCTCGGATCATGCTATTCGCGTCATCGGCGGCGTTGCCCCGGGCGACGAGTTGCGCGTTCGCTATGTGCGCCGTGGCCGGGAGCGAACATCAACGGCGGTGCTTCTGGATCGAGAGTTCGCGCGAGGCGGCGCACACGAGTACCCGCCGATGATGAACTGGCGTGGCGCGCAGTTTGAAGAGATGGCCGTCGGACAGTTGCGCGATCGTCTGGCCGAGGGGCACGTGGGTATCCGCGTGGTCAGCGTCCGGCCTGCGTCGGACGCTGCGCGACGGGGGCTCTCAGTCAATCAAGTGGTCATGTCTGTCAACGGTGAGCGCGTCCGAACGCTGCAACAGTTTCGCGCCGCGTTCGCCCAAGCCGAAGACACCATCCGCCTGCTCATGCAGGACGAGAAGGTCATTCGTTTTCCACAAAGCTAAGCTGCGCGGGTGGCCCACCGCTAAAGCCATGGGCCACCCTTTGTGCCGTTATCGCAATCCGCTCAGGACTGGAATCGCGAGGCTACGTCGGACCAGTTGACCACGTTCCAGAACGCAGCGATGTAGTCGGGTCTGCGGTTTTGATAGTTCAGGTAGTACGCGTGCTCCCAGACGTCGATTCCCAGAAGCGGCTTCAGGCCGGCGGCAAGCGGGCTGTCCTGGTTGGCGAAGTCCTTAACGACGAGCTTGCCGCCCGCGTCGACACACAGCCAAGCCCAACCGCTTCCGAAACGCGCCGCCGCTGCCGCTGCGAACTTCGACTTGAAGTCGCCCAGTGATCCGAACGCGCTGTTGATCGCATCAGCCAAGGGACCGCTCGGGTCGCCGCCGCCTTGCGGGCTCATGTTGTTCCAGAAGATGGAGTGGTTCAGATGTCCGCCGCCGTGATTGTTCACCGCGCCGCGGACGCTGTCGGGAAGCGTGTCGAGACCGGTGAGCAACTCCTCGACGCTCTTGGCTGCCAGATCGGGATGGCCTTCGAGCGCGGCGTTGAGTTTGCTCACGTAGGCGGCGTGGTGCTTGTCGTGGTGAATCTCCATGGTTTTGGCGTCGATGTGGGGCTCAAGCGCGTCGAAAGCGTAGGGCAATGAAGGTACTGTGTGCGCCATGGTTGTATACTCCTTGTGTTGTCCACGTGTGACGTGGTTCCTTGTTCAATCCAGCCTGCGGGCACGATATCCGTGGCTTCGGGCCGCGTCAAGTTGTCGTCGGAGTGTGATGCGTCTCGACAAGCGGAGCGGTCCACCCTACCGTTGCCTGCGTCGATCGGACGGTGGCATTGGAGAGTCGGCATGAGTCCGCTTGTTCTCGCGGCAGCGCTTTTCTTGGGGCTAGGTACAGCCCCACAGGACGACCGGCTCGTAATCGTTGGTGGCGGTCGGTCGGACTACGAAATCGTGGTCGCTTCGCGGGCGCTGCCGACCACCCGTCTGGCGGCGGAGGAGTTAAGGCGGTTCGTTCGTCAGGCGACGGGCGTTGCCTTGCCGATCGTCAAGTCGGCATCGGCGGGCAAGAAACATATCTACATCGCGTCGACGGACCAACTATCGCCGCACGGCTTCGCCATCCAGACCAAGGGTGCAGACCTCTACCTGCGCGGTCACGACAGCCCCGGCCGCGATCGATCGGTCAAATACTCCAAGCCGATCCACCGTGGAACGTGCAATGCCGTGTACGAGTTTCTCGAACGCTTCGTTGGTGTGCGCTGGTTCTGGTCCGACCCCCTGGGAGAGATTGTTCCGCACCTGGACGAGATCACCGTTGCGGCGGACCTCGTGATCAAGCAAGAGCCGCATTTCGATTACCGCGCGTTGGTTTACGGCCCCATGGGTTCGCGCAAGGGCGACTGGCCGCGGCGGAATCGCCTGGGAAGTGAGTTTCAGATGCGCCACGGGCACGCGCTTCATCGCATCGTTCCGATCAACGACTGGGCGAGACGGGGGCACCCTGAGTATGCGGCCATGCGCGCCGGCACGCGCCGCATCAAGCCGGCCGGTGGTCACAGCGGAGGGCACGTCTGCACGGGCAATCCCGACGTTGTTCGGATCGTCGCGAAAACCGTCATCGATCGTTTTGCGTTCGACCCTGACTACCAAACATTCTCGATCTCCCTGCCGGACGGCAGCGGCGTGTGTACGTGCGAACTGTGTAAACGTCACGACGTACCGGGATTGAAAGTGCCGATCGGCGTGCACACGGGCTGGCCGGTCATCACGGACCGAATCCTCGAGTTCTACAATTCCGTGGCAACGCTCGTTTCGGCGGAGTTTCCGGATCGCCTCCTTGGCGGGTATCTCTACATGGACTACCTGTTTCCGCCGCAGCGGACAATCGCGGTGCATCCGATGTTGATGTTGGTGGTGGCTCCGAACCGCGTGATGGAAACCTGGGATGATGGTGTGCGGGTGTTCCATCAGGATCTGTTCAAGTCGTGGGGCGCCTTTCATGATCGTGTTTACGCCCACGACATCTACGTCAGTTCTCGGACGATGTTTGGTCTGCCCGCACCGCTGGGTGATCGATCGGCGGAGGCGATTCGGTTGTTCGCAGAGGCTGGGCTGCGCGGGGCGTACATGTACATCGGACCGACGTGGGAATCGCAGGGGGCTGAATCCTACTTGCTGACCCGACTTCTCTGGGACCCCGACGCCGACATCGAAACAGCCCGACGGGAGTATTATGGATTGCTGTATCAGCGCGCGGCGGGTCCGGTACGGTCATACTTCGAGACCGCAGCCACTTGCTGGCGCGAGCGCACGACACGCGATCGCGCGGAAGTCGCCCGGCTGGCAAAGGCGTTTTACCGTACCAAGGAATTCCCGCGCGTCGCGTTGGCTGGGTTGGTCGTGGGGTATGAGCCACATCTGAATGTGCTTGAGAAGCACGTGATTGACGCGGAGCGGCTCGCAAAGGGAGATCCGTTGCTTGAGCGCCGCGTGGCCCGACTGCGTGACAGCTACACCTTGACGGCAACGACCATCGCGGGCTTGCGGGCGGTGGTGGACTACGAACTGGATTCACGCAAGGACCGCCGGAAACTTCGCCCCCTCGTACAAGCCATCGAAGCCCGCGAGACGTTGCTCAAGCGGGTCGGCATGAGCTATGCCCCGGCTTTGACCAATTCCCTGCGTTTTGCCGACAAAGACGTCCATTCGCCGCTTCTGTTCGGGGGGCACTACCACAAGCTGGCACGGCAATGAAAAGTCGGCGGTTGGCACTTGAGGGCGCTTCAGCCTAGAATCCACTCTTGAGCGACAACGGTGATCGCATGCATTACGAGAATATCATGTCCGAATTTAACGTAGCCGTGGTAATGGGCAGTGACAGCGACTGGGGCACCATGGAGCGTTGCGTGACGCAGCTTCGCGATCTGGGATTGCGTCCGCACGTCGAAGTGATGTCGGCGCATCGCAGCCCGAAGCGTGTCCACGAGTTCGCGTCCGCAGCGGCCAATGAGGGTATTGAGGTGATAATCGCGGCTGCGGGCATGTCCGCGGCGCTCGCGGGATCGATCGCAGCCTGTACGACGTTGCCGGTGATCGGCGTGCCCATTGCGAGTGGCCCGCTTCAAGGGATCGACGCTTTGCTGAGCACGGTGCAGATGCCGCCCGGCGTCCCCGTCGCAGCCGTTGCGGTGGGTCCAGCCGGTGCGACCAACGCAGCCATCCTCGCCGCGCAGATCGTGGCGCGCGGCGACGACTCCGTCGGCGAAGCGTTGCGAACGTTGAAGGTGGATCAGGCGCGCGGCGTTGAGGCGAAGAATCAATCGCTTCAGGAGCGACTTGTTGAGTAAAACTGAAGACAACGGCGACGTGCTGAGGCCTGTTGTGTGGGTTGGGGACTTGGACGGGTACGTCGATCTGATCGACCAGACCAAGTTGCCCGGCACGCTGGAGCGAATCGCCTGCCACGACGTCGAGACGATTCGAGACGCTATTTGCCGCTTGGCTGTTCGCGGCGCCCCGGCGATCGGAATTGCGGCTGCGATGGGCGTCGTGCTTGGCGTCCGGTCGTGCACGGCGACTGACCGTAGCGAGTTTCTCGGAGTCGTGGACGTTGTCTGCGCCGATCTCGCATCCACACGCCCGACGGCGAAGAACTTGTTCGGGGCGCTGGATCGCATGACGGCGTGTGCCAACGCACCGCATGCTGATGTTGATGCGACCAAGCACGCTTTGCTTGCAGAGGCCGTGGCCATTCGCGACGAAGACGCTGCGATGTGCCGTGCCATCGGCGAAGCGGGTCAGTCGTTGATTCGCGAGGGCGGAAGCGTTCTGACGCATTGCAACGCGGGGGCGCTTGCGACTGCGGAATACGGCACTGCGCTTGCGGTCATGTACGCCGCGCACGCTCGCGGGCGGAAGTTCACGGTCTATGCGGGCGAGACGAGGCCTCTCTTGCAGGGATCGCGTTTGACCGCGTGGGAATTGCGGCGTGCCAACATTGATGTCACCGTCATTTGCGACAACATGGCGGCCCACGTCATGAAGCTTGGGCTCGTCGATCTGGTCATCACCGGCGCCGATCGAATCGCCGCAAACGGCGATGCGGCCAACAAGGTCGGCACCTATGGTCTCGCGGTGTTGGCCAAAGCGCACAACATTCCCTTTTACGTCGCAGCACCGAGCACGACGTTTGATCTGTCCATTGAGCATGGCGACGAGATTCCTATCGAGGAGCGTGCGTCCGAAGAGATCAGCGACGGATTCGGCGTGCCCACCGCTCCGGAGGGCGTCGGCTTCTTCTGCCCCGCGTTCGACGTCACCCCGGCCGAGTTGATCCGAGGCCTCATCACCGAACGCGGCATCATCGACCCCGCCGACTGCGGCCTGATCGCGGAAGCTCTTTCCTAGAGTCCGCCACGCCTGCCGGTGGGGCGTAATGGTCAGAACCCCAAATGCTGGTGGACGCTTCGCGCGAGAGTTGAAGTGGCACTGCGATATGGGTTCGTTTGGTAATCTTGCTTTTTCGTTTGGACGCCGAGACGGCGTTTTTGGGGCGTGATCGCAGTTTCTGCAGGTTCGGGTTGGCTTCGATTGGTGCATGGTGTTTCGTGCTCCATTGCGGGAGTGTTAGTCTCGGCGGCGGAGACGTCGCGTTGGGTCCGCTCATGGTAATAACTGCAGGTGTGATCTGTGGGGCGCGAGAAATCCACAGCCACGCCTGTGTTGGGGGCAGCGGAGCGTTTTGCGACTTGGGTTGGATGGGTGCGCGAGACATGATTTGTGTGGAGGTCGACTTCGATGGGTTATACGGTGATTCTTGAACAAGAGCCTGACGGCGGGTAGGTGGTGCATGCTCCAGCCCTACACGGGTGCGTGAGTCAGGGGGATACGCGCGAGGAAGCCGTGACCAACATTCGCGAGGCCATTGCGCTGTACGTTCAAGACTGCCTGGACGCTGGTGACCCGGAATCCGCCAGCCCTGGGCCACCGCAACAAGGAACGGGGGCGATAGACGGATGATCTGGGAGTCAGGCTATTGGAAAGAAGAGCTCTTCCGAAACGCTAATCGAATCAGGCGGCGCCAGACCCTGAAGAGGTGGT
>JAJDDU010000112.1 GCA_029260155.1 Phycisphaerae bacterium
ATCGACACCGAGGGCTGGAGCTTCGAGCACGTCCTCCAGGACATCCAAACGCTCAACACGCGGGCACTCAAAGGCGAGCTGGACATCACCGCGATCAGCATCCACGCTTACCCCTTCGTCGCAGACAAGTACGCCCTGACCACCTGCGGATCGAGCATGGGCGACGGCTACGGCCCCCTCGTCGTCGCCCGCGAACCGATGAGCGTGGACGACCTGCGCGGCAAGACAATCCTCATCCCCGGCGAGATGACCACCGCCTTCTTAGGGCTAAACCTGCTGCTCGGGAAAAAAACATTCGAGCATCGCGTCGTCATGTTCGATGAAATCCTAAACAGAGTCGCAGCAGGCGAAGCTGACGCGGGACTCATCATCCACGAAGGCCAGTTGACCTTCCAGGAGCAAGACTTGCACAACGTGGTCGATCTCGGCGTCTGGTGGAAGGAGCTAACCCAATTGCCCCTCCCCCTCGGCGGCAACTGCATCAAGCGGAGCTTCGCCCACGACGACGCAGCCCGCATCACCGCCATACTCAAGGAAAGCATCGAGTACAGCCTCAATCACCGCGAAGCCGCCGTCGACTACGCCCTCGGGTTCGCCCGCGACATGGGCAGCGACCTCGCAGACCGTTTCGTCGGCATGTACGTCAACGATTGGACCATCGACTACGGCGACCAAGGCCAAGCCGCCATAAACGAACTCTTACGTCGCGGCGCAGAAATTGGCATGATCCCAAAGGTCGAAAAAGTGGAATACATCGCCCCAGCGGCAAGGTTGTAGAACAAAGCGCGTAGTATGACCTCTAGCTGACGGCCGATAGCTGACAGCTGATAGCTTCGTCAAGAGAATCACAATGCAGCGATCAACACCAACGTATCTGACCGCCGGGTTCATCCTAATCGCCACCGCCGGCTGCACGGAATTCCAGCAACTCCTGACCGATCTCGCCGTACCCACTACACTGCGAGTCCCAGCGCGTGTGACCGACCTCGGCGGCATCGGCGGCGAAAATCGCTTCGCCTGGTCGATCAACAATGCCGGCGTCGTGGTCGGATACGCCCAGGACGAAGACGGCAACCTGCGCGCCACCCGATGGACCGAGGCGACGGGGATGGTCATGCTTCCCGATTCCGGCGGCCAGCAGTCGCGCGCGTTCGACATCAACAACAACGGCGTCATCTGCGGAGTCACCCTCACAGACGACGGAACCGTCGAAGCCACCGTCTGGTTTCCAGACGGCGAAGTGCGCGCACTACCTCACCTCGCACAAGGCAGCTCCGAAGCCAACGCGATCAATGACCTGGGACAGATCGCCGGCGGCTCGGACGACGAGAATGGCGACCGCCTCGCCGTCATGTGGGAAGCCGACGAATCGCTCGTCTTGATCGGTACTCTGGGCGGCGCCCGCAGTGCCGCAAACGACATCAACAACCGATCCGAGGTGGTCGGCGCATCACAGACCACCGACGGTGCCGAAACGCACGCCTTCCGTTGGACCAGCGAGGGCGGAATAGTGGATCTGCTTACGTTGGGCGGCGATCTCTCCGACGCGCTCGCAATCGACGAACTGGGACGCGTCGCCGGTCGCTCCAACGTCGAAATCGGCGCCAACCGCTTTGCAACGGTCTGGCTAACCGATGGAACGATCCTCAACCTCGGTGCTACCGGCGGAACCGGCAGCCAGATTTTCTCCATCAACACGCGCGGCGAGGTGGTCGGCTCATCGTCGACAGCGTCGAACGGAACCAAGGCGTTTTACGGAACCATCGAAGCCGGCATCGTCCAGCTGCCCGACCTCGGCTCGCGAAGTCAGAACAACGCACGCAAAATCAACGAGGACGGCGTCATCACAGGCTTTGTGAATAACCCCGATCGACAACTCCGCGCCGTCATCTGGAAGTGACACACCGTTGCACTCCCACCACGTCCGCCCGAGCGCAGCGTGTCCGAAAACGCGTGGGTCGAATCCCTTATCGCCACACACAATTCCGATAGTGCATACGCACAAAACGCAATGAGCCACGCGCTCCAACCCGTTTCGCGTCAAGTTCAACAGAGTGTAAGTCGATGCTCAAAATAGCGGGCCAGCCGGAGACACCGGATATGAGCAGCAGGCACACCAATCCAACCACCCACCGAAAACTTGATAAGGAGTGTAACGATGTTTGAAAGCACCCTCATTGCGTTCATCGTAAAGGCACTTGGCGTCCTCGCAGCCTTCGTCGACCAAATCCCCGCATGAAGGAGTACGGTATTATGATTGAGATAATCACACAGATCGACGACATCGAAATCGACTGCCGCTAGACGGGCGTGTCCGATTCTGGGTGGCATGCCCACGCTTGCGTGGGCATGATTCGAGCGACGACGCTTACCGGAAGAACCGAAAGCGGAAGATCGCCCACAGCGCCGAAAGGCCGTCCACCCAAGTGATCTTCTTGCCCTCTTCGTACGATCGGCCGGCGTAGCTAATGCCTACCTCGTAAATCCGCCAGTCGCCCCGGGCAACCTTCGCTGTGATCTCCGGCTCAACCGTGAAACCGCTGCTCGTAAGCTTCAGCGTTGCTACAACTTCCTTGCGAAAGACCTTGTAGCACGTCTCCATGTCCGTGAGGTTCAAGTTGGTCATCATGTTGGAAAGCAACGTCAGAAACCGGTTGCCCATCATGTGCCAAAAAAACTGAACGCGGTGCGCTTGAGACCCCACAAAACGCGATCCGTAGACGACGTCTGCCCGACCGTCCAGAATCGGCGCGAGCAGTCGCGGATAGTCCGCCGGGTCGTATTCCAGATCGGCGTCCTGGATGATTGCGATGTCGCCCGCAACCAGCGACATGCCTGCCCGCAACGCCGCACCCTTACCCTTGTTCACCGACTGCAGCTTGATCTTGAACGTCTGGTCAGGCCACTTCGATTCGATCTCAGGATACAGCGAGCGCGTACCGTCCGTGCTCCCGTCGTCGATCAGTATGATCTCCCGATCCATGCCGATCTCGACCGCAAGCACACGCGAGATCAACTCGACCAGCGTCGCTTCTTCGTTGTAAACGGGAACAATGACGGAAAGCAGCATGATTAGAATGGACGTGCGTCTGCGACGCACCCTACGCGTTTTTCTCGTCCTGACACTTTTCTCGTCCCTTGGGGGGAAGTACGCCCGGTCTCCTTCGTTTTCTTTCTAGCCCAGGCATCATCCCAGCTCTCTCGTACCAGATCTCGCCACTCTCCCCTCACCCCGTCGAAGGGTGCGCGCAATACGGCGTGCAACCACGGTATTCGTTCGTATCGCCCGTTCCCTTCACCCGGCAGGCCGATGAAGAGCAGCGCTTTGTCACCTTCCGGAAGGATCACCCCCACGAAACGGGCTCCTGCAAAACCGAGCCCTGGGATGTCGTAGCCGCATTCCGTCAACAAGTGTACATGTGCCTCGCCCCGCGGCCCACGCTCGCGCAACAACCCCATCAACGTCTCATTTAGGTCTCCAGCTTCAAACAACGACGAACCACGTGGGGGATACCAACGGTAGCGTTGATGAATGGGAGCGAACCACTGCGCAATCCGCGGCCCACATTCAAAGAACCCGCATCTGACATGATCGAAGTAGCCACCGAACGTCATTATTAACTCAATATGCATGGCCCCGACGACCTCGATGTAGGGACTTTCTCTGAGTGCCTTGTCCCAGTCACTCGATGTCAGTTCATCCCAAGACTTGATCGCCTTCTCAGCGCCAATTGAAGATTCAGACAAAGCGACGGTCCGGTTCGACCGTGCAACGTCATTGATCACCAGTAGATTCATCTGACGGTCCTTTTCTTATCCTCTCATCTGCTAAGCTAGGGACGCATTCGGGGGTAATACACTTCTTCTCGCGTGCTGCGCGTACGTGTGCGACGATGCACATATCGTAGGGTGCGTCCCGGGCACATCTCCCTATGCTGACGCGTCGCCACCACCAAGTCTCGACTCGGCCGCAATGTCGGGTAGCCGATCACGCTGACCTCCAAATACACGGTTCGCTTGGTCAGCCGTCTCGTCACTTCGGTCTAACGCCTCGGCGGTCAGAACGACGGTGCGTCCGTGACGCGCTTGTTAGACCGAGGATGGGCCACGAACCGGCAAGGGCGACCGGGGCGGCCGCGTGACAACATTTCTGGCGGACTGCCGCTCCTGCCGTTGAAGATCCTGTGTGATTCGTTGCAGGTCGTAATCCAAGGATGCGGCATGCGCCTCCCGATCTCGGCGAATCTCCTCCACGATGTCATCAGTCTTCGTCGTCATCGGTCAACTCCTCGGGCGTGCAGATGACCGGTGGCTCGTAGCCCGCTTCCCTGCACACCCGTTCGATTGCCTGGCGCATCGTGGCGTTCGCGATGTGCTTGCAATTCCAAGTCAAGAGATAGTCTATACCGTGGACCGCCCCAATGGCAATATGGAGCGCATCTTCGCCGGCATGTGTCGGCACAGCTCCCTCCCCAACCAGCTTGGCGGCGAGTTCGCCGGCGGCGTCGGTGATCGCAAGCAGCGAGACACCCTCGACCAAGTCCAGACGCGCTCGGGCAGCGTCCTCGTCCCCCGACGAAGCTTCGCGGATCACAAGTTGGG